>CAYSPN010000435.1:0-5141 GCA_964432895.1 uncultured Candidatus Kuenenia sp. | reverse complement strand
GCGTTGGGTTTGGCACCTCCGACGGGACGCGGAAACAGGTCGAATGTCAGTGACCATAGCTTCGTCCTGACGGCGTCCCGTCCTCCAGACGAATCCTGGCACCACCCTCCAACCGTTTCAGTCGTCCTAATCGTTCGTGGGTTCTGGTCGTTCGTAGGTTCTGGCACCTCTCACAAGCACCCGGTCACGAGCACCCCATGCTGTTGCCGCAGTTGTGGCAGAGGTAGCAGTTGCCGTTGCGGACCGTGATCGATCCGCAGTTGTCGCACGCCGGGGCGTCGATCTGGAACTTGGCGAACTGGCTCTGCCGGTCGGCCGGACTGCCGGCCGGATCGACCGCCATCTTGAGGCCGGCCCGCTCGAGGAGCGCCGCATTCTTGTCCGCCACGCTCGCCGGCTTCACGGCCGCCGTCGCGGTCGCCGTGGCGTGCCCGTTGGTGCCCGCCGGGTGCTTGCCCCGGCTGCTGGTCGCCTCGCCATTGGTGCGGGCTTTTCCTTGCCCATCGGCCAGCCCGCGCGCCGTCGTGGCGGCGGGCTTGCGCTCTGTTTCCGTATCGTCGCCCGAGGAGGCTTCCTCACTTCCGGCGGCGGCATAGCCGCCACCCGGCCGGTTGGCCTCCCGATAGCCGGCGATGAACTCCGTGCCCATCCAGCGGAAGAGATAGTCGACGAGGCTCTTGGCCACCGGGATATCTGGGTTCTTTGTGTAGCCCCACGGCTCGAAGCGGGTGTGTGAGAATTTCTTCACATACACCTCCAGCGGTACGCCATACTGCAGGCTCATCGAGACCGCGGTGCCGAAGGCGTCCATCAGGCCGCCGATCGTACTGCCTTCCTTGGCCATCGTGATGAACAGCTCACCCGGCCGGCCGTCGTCGTAGAGGCCCACCGTGATATAGCCCTCGTGGCCACCCACGTTGAACTTGTGGGTAACGCTCCGCCGCGTGTCGGGCAGCCGCTCCCGCCGCGGCGAGGCAGCCGCCTTGGCCGCCGTCTTGTCGGCCGTCTTGTCACTTTCAGTGCTCGTGTTGAGCGGCTGGCTCTCCTTGGAACCGTCGCGGTAGATCGCCAGGGCCTTCAAGCCCATTCGCCAGCCTTCCATGTAGGCACCGGCGATGTCGGCCGGGGTCGTCTCCCGGGGCATGTTGACCGTCTTGGAGATGGCACCGGAGATGAACGGCTGCGCCGCTGCCATCATCTTCACATGCGCCTCCCAGGCGATGCTGCGAACGCCCAGTCGCGGCTTGAACGCACAGTCAAACACCGACAGGTGCTGCTCCTTGAGTCCCGGGGCACCCTCGATCGTGTCGTTCTTGTCGACGAACGACAGGATCCCCTCGACTGCCGGGCCATCGTAGCCAAGCGTGCGCAGCGCTAGCGGCACGGTCTGATTGACGATCTTGAGCATGCCGCCGCCGGCGAGCTGCTTGTATTTCACCAGCGCGATATCGGGCTCGATGCCCGTCGTGTCGCAGTCCATCAGGAAGGAGATCGTGCCGGTCGGGGCCAGCACGGTCGCCTGGGCATTTCGGTAGCCGTGGCTGCGGCCGCCGGCCAGGACATCGTCCCACACCTTCCGGGCCGCGTCGTGGAGATACTTCGGGCAGGAGGGATGGATCTGGTCCACGGCCGAGCGGTGCATCTGCATGACGTTCAGCATCGGCTCGCGGTTGGCGGCGAAGCCTTCGAAAGGCCCGACGGCCGCGGCCAACTCCGCGCTCGTGCGGTTGGCCGATCCGTGCAGAATCGCCGTGATCGCACCACACAGGCCCCGGCCGGCGTCGCTGTCGTAGGCCAGGCCGTCGGCCATCAGCAGGCTCCCGAGGTTTGAATAGCCGAGACCCAGCGGCCGGAACATGTGGCTGTTGCGGGCGATGCGTGCCGTCGGGTAGCTGGCATGGTCGACCAGGATTTCCTGGGCGACAAAGAAGATCCGGCAGGCCGCCGCAAACCGCTCGACATCGAACACGCCGTCGGGCTTGCGGAACTTCATCAGGTTGATGCTGGCCAAGTTGCAGGCCGTGTCGTCCAGGAACATGTATTCGGAGCACGGGTTGCTGGCGTTGATCCGGCCTGAGTTGGGGCAGGTGTGCCAGCGGTTGATCGTCGTGTCGTATTGCACGCCGGGATCGCCGCACTGCCAGGCGCACTCGCTCATCCGCTTCATCACGTCGCGGGCCTTGAAGCTCGGGCCGGCCTTCGACGGGTCGGTCACCCAGCGAGTGGTCCAGGAGTCGTCACGATCGGCGGCTTCCATGAAGTCGTCGGTGAGCCGCACGGAGAGGTTGGCGTTCTGGAAGAGGATCGAGCTGTAGGCTTCGCCGTTGAAGTTGGAGTCGTAGCCGCCCTTTTCGATCAGCACGCGGGCCTTGTTCTCCTCCTTCGACTTGCACTCGATGAATTCCATGATGTCGGGATGCGTCACCTTGAGCGACTGCATCTTGGCGGCCCGACGGGTCTTCCCGCCGCTCTTCACCACCGCGGCCACTTGGTCGTAGACCCGCATGAAGGAGAGCGGGCCGGAGGGCTTGCCGCCGCCGGCGAGCTTCTCCCGCTGGCTGCGGAGCGTGGAGAGGTCGGTGCCGGTGCCGGAGCCGAACTTGAAGAGCATGGCCTCGCTCCGCGCGAGCTCCATGATGTCTTCCATGTTGTCCTTGACGCTCTGGATAAAGCAGGCACTGCCCTGGGGGAATTCGTAGGGGTTGTCGGGCATCACGACATCCCGCTTCGCCTCGTCCCACCGCCAATTGCAGGGGGCCCCCTTCACGCCGTACTGATGGAACAGACCCACGTTGAACCAGACGGGCGAATTGAAGGCCCCGTGCTGGTGCACGCAGAGCCAGGAGAGATCCCGGTAGAAATTCTCGCCGTCCTGCTTCGTCTTAAAATAGCCGTCGGCGATGCCCCAGTCGGCGATCGTGCGGGCCACGCGGTGCACGAGCTGCTTCACCGAGTGCTCGCGTTCGGGCGTGTGGATTTCGCCATAAAAATACTTGCTGACCACGACGTTGGTCGCCAGCTGGCTCCAGGCGGCGGGAATCTCGCAGGCCGGCTGCTCGAAGAGCACCTTGCCGTCCTCTCCCTTGATGGCGGCCGTGCGCAGCTCCCATTCGGTGGTGTCGAACGGGCTTTCGGCGTCGGTGGGGCAGAAGGTGGGGTGCATCTCCAGGGGCGTCAGACCCTCCCGCCGCCCAGCTGCATGAGATGGGTCGGACCGAAGCTGTCCGGTGGCGGTGGCGGAACCGGTGAGCGTGGCGGAGGCGTCGAATGCAGCCATGGAAAGGGAGCTCCTGACGAGAAAAGAGAACAGGTGTCTAAAGTATACTTCCGTATAGATCACATGCCAGCCAGTATCGGCCGGCGACGGGGCGATTCTGAACCGTTCAACCGGCGGGCAGGCCCCGGAAGATGCGACGACGAGAAAGCAGGTCCTTCTGCATGCTATCGCAAGATGTAGTGGTAGAGGCGGTGGTGACCACTTCCTGTGGGCCGGGGCGTGAATATAGTGTGAGCGTTTTGGGCGTCAAGCGACTTTTTTGGGGGCGTGCGATTGCCCCTAGAAATGGGGCTTTTGAGGCCGCTGGAATCCCGCCAGACAAAATAGCCGGAACCACCCACGGTGGGGGTGGTTGGGTGGCTGCGGGTCAGGACACGTTCCGCCCGCGACCATGCCGGTCGGTGGGCAGGGAGGCGACCAACGCAGCCGCCCTGCGGCAGGTGGACTCCGCTAGACTTCGACCGCACCGCTTCCCGCCCTCCCCGCAGCCCTTTCTTCGCAGCCTTTGCTTTCACAATCCTTCACAGTCCTTCACCATTTTTTGCAGAGGAGATCCCGTCATGCATCCCCGTAGCGTTGCCCCGCGATCGCTCGATGGCGTCCGCATTCTCGTGCTCGTCGGTGACGACTACGAGGACCTGGAACTCTGGTATCCAAAGCTCCGCCTGGAGGAGGCTGGGGCCCATGTCACCGTGGCCGGCTCGATGCAGGGCCGCACCTATGCGGGCAAACACGGCTATCCGTGCACGAGTGACGCGGCGATCAGTGACATGGAGGCAAGCGATTTTCAGGGGATCGTGCTCCCCGGTGGCTGGATGCCCGACAAGCTCCGTCGCGACGAGAAGGTACTCGACCTCGTGCGGGAATGTGCCGCCCACGGCAAGCTCGTGGCGGCGATCTGCCATGGCGGCTGGATGGCCATTTCGGCGGGGGTCTACCGCGGGGTGCGGGTAACCGGCAGCCCGGGCATCAAGGACGACCTGATGAATGCCGGCGCGATCTGGGAGGACGCACCGGTGGTGGTCGACCGCCACTTTGTCTCCAGCCGCAAACCGGCCGACCTGCCAGCGTTTATGGCGGCGATCGTGGAGCAACTGGCGGCGGCGGCCGTGGTATAGCCGCACGGGCACGGTAGAATGGATTCGTGAGCAAACCGGAAGCCGGATCGATCGACGCCCTGAAGAGCCTCGTCCGCGGGGCGGGGCTGCGGTGCACCTTAGCCCGGCTGGCGGTCTTGGAGCACCTGCTCGCCGCCACGGGGCCCCAGACCCATGCTGAGGTGTCGACAACGCTTGATCATCGCGGCTTCGACCGGGCGACGATCTACCGCAATCTCACCGAACTCACCGAGGCGAAGCTCGTCACGCGGGTCGATCTGGGCGACCATGTCTGGCGGTTCGAGGCGAAGCGACACGGTGGGGGCGATGGACACGGCCACGGCGGGGATCATCCGCACTTCGTCTGCACCAGCTGCGGCGAGGTATCGTGCCTCGATGATGTGAATGTGGCAATCACCCAGCGGGCCGTTGGAGACACGCCGGCAACAGCGACTGGTGGCACCGCAGGCACGAAGGCCGGAAAAAAATCGCCAGCCGCAGGCAAGCGTCAGGGGATCCCTGCGGTGACCGAGGTGCTGCTCAAAGGCACCTGCGGCAACTGCGAGTGAGCGTGGCCCTTGCGAAGCCGGCTGTCGGGGGCGAGGATGCGCGTGCGTCATACGGCAGCCATTGCCATCCGTTCTCGATGGGCCCGCCCATGTCCCGCCCTTCCGCACCCCGGCCGCAGACGACCACCGGCACGCTCCAGATCGGCGACCAGTGGAACGCGATCAACATCATCGCGCATTCGCAGACCCACCCGCTCA
>CAYSPN010000434.1:0-2119 GCA_964432895.1 uncultured Candidatus Kuenenia sp. | reverse complement strand
CACAACATCATGCACCGCTCCTACAACATTCTCACGGGGAACCTGGGCTACCACACAGCCCACCATGTGAAGCCGAAGCTCCACTGGTCGAAACTGCCAGAGTTCCACGCCTCAATCGCCGACCGGATCCCCGACCATCTCTATATTCAGCCCTTCTTTCCGATGAATCTCCTGCCGGCGGGCGACTGCCGGATACCTGGCCAGGGATCGTCCCACGGCCGCGACCGTCCCCAGGCGGAATTTTCCTGACGTCGTTCAGTGACGCCATGCGGGAGCATGCGTAAGAAAAAGCGACCTGAATCAATTGACATGCTCGGCACATGTTTTCATACTTCGTGCATGAGCACGATGATCCAGATTCGAAACGTGCCTGATGCGTTGCACGCCACGCTGAAGGCCCGTGCTGCCTTGGCCGGCAGATCGCTCACCGACTTTCTGCTCGCCGAACTCCGTCGCGTGGCCGAACTTCCCACGGAGCAGGAATTGGCCGCCCGGCTCCGTGGCCGCCGGCAGCCCACGCTGCGGACGCCGCCGTCCAAGGCCATCAGGGCGGAACGTGACCGGCGATGATTGTCGTCGACGCGTCGGCGGCCCTTGAACTGCTTCTGAGAGCAGCCACCCACGACCGACTCGTGGAACGACTGCTCGGATCGGGCGAACTTATTGCCGCCCCGCACCTGCTGGACCTCGAGATTGCCCAGGTGCTGCGACGGTTTGCGGCTGCTGGCGAACTGTCCGACAGGAGGGCCAGGGAAGCCCTCGACGACTACGCCGACCTGCGGATCGCCCGCTATCCGCACGATCCCCTTCTCAACCGGATCTGGCAACTGCGTCACAACGTCACCGCCTACGATGCCGCCTATCTGGCGCTCGCCGAGGAACTCGGTTGCCCGCTGATCACCTGCGACAAGCCGCTCGCGGCGACGCCCGGGCATCGTGCGAGGATCGAATTGTTCGCCGCATGAACGAATGTTTCGAAGCCGCCCCCACATCGCTTACGCTGCTGTCTCCGATCGTACGGAACGGTTCCGAGCGAAGCCATCCGGGCATCGCGGTCGAGATACTCCCGGTTCGCCCGCTGGCTCAGGCCATTTCTTCCCATCCTGCTCGATAGGGCCGATTCCCCGCCCGCAAACGCCAAGACCTGCAGAACGGCCGCGGAATCGATTATGATTTCCAGGGTCGGGAATTGTTTCGTCAGTTCGGGCGTGTCGCACTGTGCGCCCGTCCGGTGTCCCGCAGCGGCAGAAGGCCCCGCGTCACAAGGACGTCCGGATCAGTGAAGGAGCACGCGATGATTTCGTTCGGTTTCAAGCATGTCTTCGTGCAGTCGTTCGGACTGCACTTTCCGACCACGCTGCTGTCATCCGCGGAGATCGAGGAGCGGATCGCGCCGGCCTATGAGCGGCTGAAGATTCCGGCGGGCACCCTGGAACGTGTCAGCGGCGTGAGCACCCGGGGCATGTGGGCGACCGACGTGACGCCCAGCTCCGTGGCCACCGTCGCCGCCCGCGAAGCCCTCGACCGCTCGGGCTTCCGCCCCGACCAGATCGGCGCCCTCATCAACTGCTCCGTGTCGCGGGATTTCTTCGAGCCGGCCACCGCCTGCCTCGTGCACCACAACCTCGGCATCCCGGAGGAGTCGCTCGTGCTCGACATCACCAACGCGTGCATCGGGTTCAGCGACGGCATGATCATGCTCGCCCACTTAATAGAGGCGGGTACCGTGAAGGCGGGGATCATCTGCTCTGGCGAAAACATCTCGAAGGTGGTCCACACCACCTGCCAGCAGCTGCTCGGCGACCTTCGCATCACCCGCGACAAGCTCCTCCAGATGCTCCCCACCCTCACGCTCGGCTGCGGCGCGGTGGCGGCCGTGCTCTGCCATGAGAGCCTCGCCACCAGCGGGCACCGGTTCGTGGGCGGCGTGGCTCGGTCGGCATCGCAGCACCATCAGCTCTGCATCGGCAACGGCGACTTCAGCGTCGGCCAGGGGGAGGAGATCGCACCGATCATGACTTCCGACGCGGCCCAGCTGATGATCGCGGCCGCGAAGCTCGGTGGCCGTGCCTTCCCCGACGTCACCGCGTCGCTCGGTTGGTCGAAGGATCATGTCGAC
>CAYSPN010000433.1:0-2878 GCA_964432895.1 uncultured Candidatus Kuenenia sp. | reverse complement strand
CAGGAGGGGGCGAGCCTCTCGGAAAAAGCCGGTGATTCTCTGACTTCTATCGTCGCCGCGGTGGGCAAGACTGCAGCCGGCATCGCAGAGATCGCCACCGAGACCGGTTCGCAGTCGGCAAACGCCGCCGAGGTCAAGATGGCGATCCGGTCGGTCTCGCAGACGACCGAATCGAATGCCGCCTCGGCCGAGGAGATGGCTGCCAGCGCCGAGGAACTCGGCGCCCAAGCGCAGGGGCTCCGCGAACTGATCAAGCGATTCACCGTGTAAGACCAGTTACATGACGCCGTCGACACCGTGTCGTTGGCGTGCCGCACATCCGGGGCGATCGGGCATCATAGGCAACAACGGTCGGCTACAGCAGCGAACTGCCGGTGTAAACGCGAGAGCCAGTCGTGAGGAGCACTATGACGGAAGCCCCGGCACACCCGACGTCACCTTCCGCGAAGGCTGCGCGATGAGCGACGTGGCGTTTCCCGACGACCTGTCCGCCGACGAGAGGGAGGACTACCTCCGTCTTTATCTCGATGAGACCGGAGAACAACTCGACAGGCTCGTGCAGACCCTCCTTTCCCTTGAGGCAAACCCATCGGATAGCGATCAGCTTGACGAGGCCTTTCGTTTGCTGCACTCGATCAAGGGTTCATCGGCGCTCCTGGGGATCGATCGCATCACCTCGCTTACCCACCACTTGGAAAGCCATTTCGTGCATCTGCGTTCCGGAAAAAGAACGCTCGATGCCACGACGATGAACGTCGTACTGCGCTGCATCGACTTCCTGCGAGAGTGCAATGAACACCTCCGCAAGGGAGAGCTCTTGGGAAGCGATGGCGAGTTGCTCGATCAGGTAAGGGCTCTCGAACACACCGTTGACCCGCCCCGCCCTGCGCCGCCTGTGGCTACTGCTTCCGTGAAGCAGGTGGCCGCCGCAAACGCCAGCGCTCGAGCGTGGCGTATCACGGTTTACTTCGTCCCAGGCCTGCAGATGGCGGATCTCAAGGCCGAATTGATCCTGGCCCGCCTAGCCACGATCGGCGACGTGTTGTCCTCGATTCCACCAAGTGACCTTCTGGCCAGCACGCATGATCTGGCCGTGATCGATATCAAAGTCAGCTCCACGGCCGAGCGGGCCACGATCGAAGCCGCGGCCAATGCCGACGGTGTGCAGCGACTTATTGTCGAGATCTGGGATCAAGAGCACTCTCCTGCAGTCGTCGCGGTTGGGGATCAGACGGCCCATGCGGCACCGCCGGAGGCTGTCGTGGAGGCGGGCCTTCGACGGGCCGAGCCCGCCACCGTTGCGCCGCTGACGGAAACGTTGCGAATCGACATCGACCGGCTCGATGTGCTGCTGAATCTTGTGGGCGAACTTCTCGTGAATCGCGCCCGCTTCAGTCAGGTGCTTGACACGATAGGGCAGCTCTTTCAGAAATCGGCCCACTCAGATCGTTTGTCGCTGATTACCGACTCGCTGAATGGTGTCATTCACACACTGGATCATGGCGTGAACATCGATCCGGCCGCCGTGTCGCAGGAGCTGACAAACCAGCTTGAAGCGCTGAAGCACCAGACCCACACCTGGAACGAGGGCCGACATACCTTCGCCGAACTGGTGGCCGCCGTCGATCAGCTCACCCGGGTTTCAAAAAGCCTCCAGCAGGTGGTACTCAGCACGCGAATGGTGCCCGTAGGACCGCTCTTCTCACGGTTCAAGCGATCAGTCCGCGACATGGCTCATGAACTGGGCAAGAAGGTTTCCCTGGAGCTGTTGGGCGAGAAGACCGAACTCGACAAGCGGATCATCGATGAGTTGGGCGACCCGCTCAATCACCTGATCCGCAATTCGATCGATCATGGCATCGAATCGACGGACATACGGATCCGCCTCGGAAAGCCGGAGACGGCGACCGTGCGGATGACGGCTTCGCACCAAGGCAACAACGTGTTCATCACGGTCGAGGACGACGGCGGGGGAATCGATATCCGCCGTGTCAGGCAGACCGCAATCGATCGTGGCCTGCTCCGGCAGGATGAGGCCGCGAATCTCGATGAGGCGGAGATCCTGGAGTTCATCTGGGAGCCGGGCTTCAGCACGAAGTCGGCAGTGTCGAACGTCTCTGGCCGTGGCGTGGGTATGGACATCGTCCGCACCAGGGTCAGGCAGCTCAATGGTTCTATCGAGGTGACGTCGATCCCGGGCGTCGGAACGACGTTCTCCATCCGCCTGCCGCTGACACTCGCCATTACCCGCTGCATGCTCTTCCAGCTCCCGCAGGCGGTGTTCGCCGCGCCGCTCGAGAATGTCCGTGAAATCGTCCGGCTCGCGGATCACCGGACGGTGAACGTGCACGGCCGGGAACTCTGCGACATCCGTGGCGAACTCCTGCCGTTGTTCGGGATAGAGGACCTGTTCCACTGGAGTGGCGTTCGCCACGACTCGAGCGACTGTAAAAACGTCGTCATCCTGCAGTCGCAAAACCGGGTGATCGGTCTCCGGGTCGACATGCTGCTCGGGGGCCAGGACATCGTCGTGAAGCCGCTGGACGAAAACTACTCGCAAGTCCGTGGGCTCGGCGGGGCCAGTATCCTAGGCGACGGTACCGTCTGCCTGCTGCTCGACGTGGCCACCTGTGTGGAATTGACGCAGCATCAGAAGACCGCAACGACGGGGTTTGCGGACGCCCTGAAGCGGCCGAGGTCGGCCTATCCCGCACCGAATCCATGATTGTCCCACCGTCCTCGCGCCGCCGAGCGTCTGAGCGAACCTCTCGGGTTTCACCACGGTGCGGGCCGGGATCGGGCGTAGGATGACGTTCCGTCCTCGCAGCGCATCCGGTCTGAGCGGTAAGAAGACGTCGAGTATGGCTGACGACGGTGC
>CAYSPN010000432.1:0-1726 GCA_964432895.1 uncultured Candidatus Kuenenia sp. | reverse complement strand
AGGCAAGGCTAGCGGCACCTTCGGCCAGGGCACTGCTCGCCGCAGGCTACGCATGAAGTCGGAGTTGCTCACCGGATTCGGGCTGCTGGCCACGTAGACGCCATGCATGGCGTCGTTGGTAAGGCCCCGCTCGAAGAGCCGGTTCATGTCGACCTCGTGAATCCAACTCATCCCCTGGCGGCCGTTGCCGACGGCGCCCCCAAGACCGCACCTCGCCAGTGGCGCGAGTTTGGAAAGGGCACCGCCCCCGGCGCCGCGATCCCTGCCGACGACGAAGCTCGTCCGCAACACGACGCCGCGCTGCTGCGGCAGCACGGCCCGGGCAAACTCCATCTCCCAGGCGATCCCGACCGTCGGTGCCAGCCCATAGCCGGTGGGGCTCTCCTCGTCGCACCACACGCTGGGCGGATCGCCATAAATGTGCGCGGTGCTCATCTGCACCCAGACGGGCGGCGGGGAAGGCACCGTTCGGCAGGCGAAACCCAGCACCCGCGTGGCCTCGACCCGCGACCGAAGAATTTCGTCGCAGTGCTCGGGCGTCTTCACGCAGTCCACGGTGCGGCCCACGAGATTGACCAGTCCTGCAGCGCCGTCCAGGCATGCCGCCCACGCTCCCACCGACCGCGCATCCCAGGCCACGTGCTGCCACGGCCCCTGCGGCCGCGGCTGATTCCGCGACAGCATCGTGACCTGCCAACCGGCGGTGGCCAGATGGTAGGCGAGAGAGACTCCGAGAAAGCCGCTACCGCCCGCGATCACCACCCGCTTTGACTGCGACGTATTCACGATGCGAGGTTCCTATGGACCACCTATTGGGAAACCGCACGACGGATTTCGTCGTAACCGTCGCCGGACAAGCGCACTAGAATCGAAATGGCACGTACTTTGACGACGGACCTCCGGTCAGCACGACCCGCGGCCGCGGGTCGGCAGGTGGAACGTTATTGAGTTGCCGAACGGTTGAGCTGATCAGCGGCGGACCATCGACTCTGCACTACCTTTCGACTTTATCCGCCGTCTGATCCAGCGACTGGTTCTGGCTACTTCGAGTCTACGGCCGCGGCGATTGGGCGCCGCGGCGGGAGCCGGACGACTTTTCTGTCGCCAGCAGCATCTTGCCGCTGCGCTTCTTTGACGATGTCGTGGAGTCGGAACCCGAGACGGGCGGCCAACTGCTCGCGAACTGCTCGCACTTCGGCAACGACCGGATCAGTTTCCATCGTCGATCTCCAGAAGTTCCTGCGGGGTGCAAATGACAGGGGGCTCGAACCCCAGTCTACGACAAACCGATTCGATTCGCGGCCTGAGGGCAGGGTTGGCGATATGCCTGCAGTTCCAGGTCAGGAGATATTCGACACCGTTGACGGCTGCGACTGCGATATGCAGGGCGTCGGTGGCTGCCTTTGGGGGCAGCGGCACCTCTTCAAGCAACGCCGCGGCAAGTGATTCCGCATCCGTCGTGACCTCCAATAGCGGCACTTCGGCTAATACACGCAGGCGATCAGCCGCAGCGACCGAATCACCCGCCGCGCATTCGCCGACAACGAATCGCGAGAACTATACGGAAAAACGATGGCGATGCCCTGTCCACCACTCGTGCGTGGTCTGCTGGTTGGCAGCGATCCGTAGGACGCCGCTGGGCTGCATCGCCAGGTAGCCGATGATCGTTGTTTCGAGGTAACCGGTTGGATTCATCAATCACCCGAGGACGGTCAACGGTTCGCCA
>CAYSPN010000431.1:0-1716 GCA_964432895.1 uncultured Candidatus Kuenenia sp. | reverse complement strand
GATGATCATCAAGAGCACCGGCCGTGGGCCCGGCGGCCCGGGGCCCTGGATGTGGGACTTGAAGCAGAGCAACGGCATCGTCGCCGAGGTCAACAGCCACGACCTCGACTCCATCCACTGGTTCACCGGTGCCCGCGTGCGGCACGTCTACGCAGAGGCCCACAACTTCAAGATGCCGGAGGCCCGGGAGCGGTTTCCCGACTTCTACGACAACGTCGTGGCGACGCTGCGGCTCGACGACGATACGATCGCCGTCGTCGACGGCACCTGCCCGGCCCACTACGGCTACGACGCCCGCGTCGAGATCCTCTGCGAGAAGGGTGTGCACTTCGTGGGCAGTGCCCGCAGGCATGGCTGCGAGTGGATCACGGTCGAATCGGGGCTGCACGGCGAGGCGGTGGCCAGCTGGCGGACGCTCTTCCGCGATGCCTACCTGGCCGAGATGGAGAGCTTCGTCGCGTCGGTGCTCGACGACCAGCCCACGAAAGTGACCGGCGCCGACGGCCGCTGGGCGGTCGAGGCGGTCGTGGCGATCAACGAGAGCCTGCGGACCGGCATGCCCGTGCCCTGCGGCACGGTGGAGGTGAAGGCATGATCGCGGCACGCTACACGCAGGGGGGCGGGTTCGCCGTCGCCGACACGGCCGAACCGGTCGCTGAACAGGGCGGCCTCGTCATCGAGGTCGAGGCAGCCAGCATCTGCGGCACCGATCTCAAGATTCTCAAACACGGGCACAGGAAACTCCGCGACGGCCAGACAATCACGCTCGGCCACGAGTTCGTGGGCACGATCCGCGAGACAGTCGGCGGCACGAACGGCTTTCGTGTCGGCCAGCGCGTGGGCGTGGCGCCGAACATCGGCTGCGGCCACTGCGGCATGTGCCTCCAGGGCATGGGCAACATGTGCCCGTCCTACTCGGCCTTTGGCATCGACCGCGATGGAGCCCATGCGCCGCTCGTCGCCATTCCAGCGGCGGCGGTCGAGCAGTCGCTCGTGATCCCGTTGCCCGAGGGCATCGACGCGAAGGCCGCCACGCTGGCTGAGCCGCTCTCCTGCGTCGTGGCGGCGCAGCGGGCCACGCGGATCGAACATGGCGACACGGTCTTGATCTATGGCGCGGGCCCGATGGGCCTCCTGCACGTGATGCTCGCCAAAGCCAGCGGGGCCGGGCGGATCGTGGTGGCCGACAGAAACGATGCGCGGCTGCAGCTCGCCCGCGACCTGGGCGCCGCCGACACCGTGAACGTGACAACACGGTCGGTCCGCGACTGGGCCGCGGAGCATGAGCCCACCGGCATGGATGTCGCGATCATCGCCGTGCCCGTCCCCGAGATTCAGAGCGAGGCCATGGACATCCTCGCGCCCCTCGGACGCCTCTGCCTGTTCGCCGGCTGGCCGCGGGGCACCTCCGGCGTGCCGCTCGACACGAATCCTATTCATTACAAGAGCCTCGTCGTCACTGGCACGACCGGCGGCGCGCCGCGAGACTACATCGCGAGCTTGAAGCTCATCGGCTCCGGCCGCGTCGACGTGCGGCGGATCGTGTCGCACGTGTTTTCGTTCGCCGATATCGCCGCGGCATACGACGCCGCGTCAGGCGGATCGGCGCTCAAGGTGGTGATCGCGTCGCAACCGTGACGGGGCAGGAGCAGACGTGGCGATTCTCATCGGCATCGATATTGGCACCCAGGGCACGAAGGCCGCCGCCTTCGACGC
>CAYSPN010000430.1:0-4006 GCA_964432895.1 uncultured Candidatus Kuenenia sp. | reverse complement strand
CGTCCTCACGCCGCCGATATGCAGGTAGCCGGTGGGACTGGGAGCGAAACGGGTGCGGACGGTCATAGTGGAACTCCGGTGCCGGCAGCACTATCGGGCACAGCCCCGCTGCCGTCAAAGCGGTCAGGCGGCCCGGCTCATACGCGACAGCTTCCTCAGGCGTTTTCGCTCCGCTTTGGAGAGATGCCGCCCGGACTGCTCGAGATCATCGTCCGCTTCGGACCCATCAGCGGCATCGACGAACACGGTATGCCCCCGCCGCTGGCTGCGGGTGTCGTCGTCCTCGTTGCGACGGGCTGCGACCGCATCGGCCTCGTCGTCAGCCTCGGATGCGGCCGTGGCGGCGGCTTTGCGTGTGTTCGATGCGGCGTCGGCCGCGGTCGATGGCTTGCAGGCGGCTGGTCGGGCTGGCAGCCCCTGCACCTCGCGGAGCACCGACCTGGCGGCTGCCAGCATCGCGATCGCCGCCAGCACCCCCCCCGCCATCCAGCAGGCGTTGCCGACGGCGGCCTGCAGCGCCGGTTCCTGAAGCTCCTGGCCGTGCCCGACCCAGTCGCAGGCGGCCGCGGCCGCCCAGGCCGCAAAGCACAGCGACAGCCAGATCCCTGTCGCTGCCCGCTCGTGCAGCGGGAGCACGGCCCAGAGCCCGACCGCGGCGTAGAGCAGGCCAGCCAGCAGCACCCACCAGCCCATTCCGTTCGGTCCGAGCGCGACGCCCGTGGCCTCGGAAACAAATGCGGAGAACAGATCTCCCAGCGGCACCTGACCCGCACAGGCAGTGAGCGTGAACAAACCGGCCAGCCAACCCCAGGCCCGGTAGCGGCCCCGATAGTCGTCCCGCCGGTGGCGACGCATCAGCCGCACGATGAGGGCCGTCACCGTGGCCATGACCAGAGAGACCTGTGCCAGCCAGCCGCCCAGCGACAGGAGCGAGTGCACGTGAAGGCAGCGGCGGGCTGACGCCAGCGTGGCCGCAAATCGCGATGCCCCACGGCCAAAGACCGGTCCGCTGGCCACCGCTTCCCACAGGCCCACGCCCACCGCCGCGGCGAAGAGAACGAGCAGGCCGGCTGCCGCGAGGGCGAACCCGCCCAGCCCCGTGGGCAGGAGCGTCGCCAGGCTCGGCTGATGCTCCGGCAAGGCCTCCGGCGAATAGTCGGCCAGGCGGCGGGCCTCGGACTGGGAAGTCGCGGGTGTGGACGCGGAGCGATTCCACGAGACGACCAGCCGCCGGCGTTGATCCCGGCGCTGGCTGGCAGCGAGTGACATGGGCGCAGATTCCATCCAAGAGGCCGCGGGCCCAGAGGGCCCCACGCGGTCCGCGGCCGGCATCCTGCCGCACCTCGGTCGAACCGCTTCAGGGCAATTCGACCGATTCCAGCCGACGGATTCACTGCCGGAGCGACAGACAGGTTATGACGCACGCCCCGCACGGTCGGCAGAGTCGGCACCGGACCATTTGCCGGTCTCGTCGCTCTGCGGTACCATCCCGCGACTACCGTACGAAAACCAGGAGATTGATCGCCATGGCCTACTCGCTCCCCCCCCTGCCCTACGCCTTCGACGCCCTCGAGCCCTCCATCGACGCCCGCACGATGGAGATCCACCACGACAAGCACCACGCTGCCTACGTGGCAAACCTCAACAAGGCCCTTGAAGGGCATGCCGATCTGGCGTCCCTGTCGGTCGAAAAGCTGATCGCCAGCCTCGACAAAGTGCCCGAGGCAGTTCGCACCGTGGTCCGCAACAACGGCGGCGGCCACGCCAACCACTCGCTGTTCTGGGAGACGATCGGCAAGGGCAAGGGTGGCGAACCCGCCGGCCATTTGGGCGAGGCGATCAGGAGCGTGTTCGGTGGATTCGATACCTTCAAGGAGACCTTCACGAAGGCCGCCATGGGCCGGTTCGGCAGCGGCTGGGCCTGGCTCTCCGCCGATCCGCAGGGCAAGCTGCTCGTCGAGAGCACAGCCAATCAGGACAGCCCGATCATGCAGGGCAACACGCCGCTGCTGGGCATCGACGTCTGGGAGCACGCCTACTATCTGCTCTACCAGAATCGACGGGCAGATTACGTCAACGCGTTCTACAACGTGATCGACTGGGACGCCGTCGGTAAGCGGTTCGCTGCGGTCAAGAAGTAGGACCGGCGCGCGGCTGTTTGGCCCGAGACTTGACGGCAACCGCATTCCCTTGCTTGCGCTGCGGGCTTGGATGGGACGGGCTGCGCAGGTGCTGGATGAACAGCCCGTGTTTTCTCCATCCTTCCGGGGCATTTTCGGCCTGGGGAGATGGGGAGCATGGGCTGCTGTCGTTTTGCTGCCGTTGACTTTTCTTCGCGCAAATCATTATTTCCCCCCCAGCCGGCGAACCGATACTTTCGGCACCGTTTCACGGCTGGAGGTATTTGCATGACTGCGCAGAACAGACCCGCCACGACATTCCAGGCCATCCATGCCGGGGCACCTCGCCGCGGACGGGACGCAGCCACCAGGGCCGTGTTCGCCGCGGCCCTGATGGGCTGCATGGTGCCGGCAGTGGGCTGCAAAACAGGCACTTCGTTCACCAAGCCTTCGTGGTTGACCTTCGGTGGAACGCCGAAAGCCGACGCCGATGCGCTCGCCGCGGCGCCACCCTACGGTGGTGAGATCAAGAAGCCATCGGAGTCGGCCAAGCAATACCCGACCACGTCGACGCCCAGCGGCTATGTGATCACCGGCAGCACCAGTCCGACCGATGCGGTTGCGCAGCAGTTTCAGGCAACTCAGCCGCAGGCCCCGGTGGTCTACGGAAGCACGCCGCCGCCGTCGATGGCCGCCACCGCGGCCGCTGCAACGCCGCCCTCAGCAATCGCTCAGCAGCCCACGCCGTCTACGATCGCGCCGCAGGTAGGGCCGTATGCACCCCTTGCGAGCGACTCGATTCCGCCGCCCGGCCAGCCCCTGCCGCCCATCTCCCCTTCCACCACGCCAAGCATGGCGGGCGCGTCCGGCGCGTCTGGCCTCCCAGGCGCTGGCATGGCGAGCATGCCCAGCATGAACGCAACGCCAGCGGAAACAGCGATGCCGAGTGCTGCCTATTCGAACTTCTCGGCTCCAACAGCGAGTCCGATCAGCGCCGCACCGCCTGCGGGCCGCATGGCCGATGCCCGCGCCGCGGACCCGGCTGCCGCCATCCCGGCCGCTGCCCTGCCGGCCGAGCAGCCCGCCTACGGCGGTTCGCGATATTCTGCCAGCATGGGGAGCCGGTTCGGCGGCACTGAAGCAGCTTCGTTCTCGCCGGCGGGAGCATATCCGCCGGCCTCCCCTGCCGCTTCGACGGAATCGGGATTTGCCGCACCTGCAGCCGCCGCTCCGCTCGGTGCGCCCCCGTCGGTCTCTCCGCCCGCATCGACGGCGACCCCCGGTTTGCTCCAGCCATCGGCCCAGCCGGTGCGGCGGCCCGACCCGGGCTACCGACCGGGCGGCACATCCAGCTATCGGCCCAGCCGCACGATCCTGGCCGATGAGTCTGCGCCGACAGCGTCGGCGGCCGTGCGCACCGCTTCCTACGAAGAGCCGGCGGTCACGATTCAGCAGTGACACGACGGGTGTGGTACAAGTCCACGCATGGATATGTGCGTGGACCGAAGCCGCTCCCAGCGACTCGCCGACCTGATCTGTCGCATGGCGTGCCGGGCGGTTGGAGCCGTGATTTTCTGCGGAGCGACGGTCGGCTGGCCTGAAGTCGGGCGCGGTTCCGGTGCCGAACCATCGGTGGTATTCCAGGGGGCTCTTCCCCTGCCGAACCGGGCTGCGGATGCCGATGGGAACCAGGTCGAGATCACGGGATTGAGCGGCGTCGCCTGGCTGGGCGACGACCGATACGTGGCCGTGATGGACAACAGCGCGCATCTGCTGCTGTTTCGACTCTCGCTCACGCAGACGGGGAAGCCGATCGCAGCCGAATCGCTGCGCATCGTGAAGCTGTCGCAGCGGCACGACTACGAGGATCTGGTGCCCTGCCCTCG
>CAYSPN010000429.1:0-12655 GCA_964432895.1 uncultured Candidatus Kuenenia sp. | reverse complement strand
CCGCTTCGCCTCGTCGATGCGACGCTGGAAGGCCGCCGTCCAGATTTCGGCCGTCACCTCGCGAGTCTGAGTGTCGCCTTGTTTTTCGGCAGTGTGCTCCGTCCACGTCTTCGTGACGACCAGCGGCCGCAGGTCGTCGAGCGCCGAAGCAGCCATGCTTCGAGTGCCGCAGAGGCAGATTACCGTGGCCGCCAGCCGGCCGGCCATCCAGCGAGCGGCCTGCGACCGGCATATCGCCAGGAATTGCTTCATCGTCTGACCCGTCCTTTCGCGGCACTGGCCTTGAGGTCCTGCTCGGCCCAGTCGAGGTGGCGTCGCATCGCCGCCTCGGCAGCCCGCGGGTCGTGCCGCTCGACAGCGGCGAGGATTTCTCGGTGGCCAACGATCGCCGGCTCCGGCCCGGCCGCCTTGATCGTCCGTCGCCTCGACTCGACGAGCAGCCCCCCGAGCGTCTTCAAGAGCACGGAGAACACCGGGTTGCCAGTCGCCTCGGCGAGCAGTTCGTGAAAGCGGATATCGGCGTCGACGCGGTCCTTGAGTCCGGTGGCCCGTTCGAGGTCGTCGATCGCGGCCTGCAGATCCACCACCTGTGCGTCGCTCGCCCGCTCCGCCGCCAGCCCCGCGATCGCCGACTCGAGCGGCCGGCGCACCTCAGTGAGCTGCAGGAGCGTCGTGCGGGACCGCTGCAGGAGCAGTTCGAGTGATTCGATCGTCGGACCGGCATCGACCTCCGCCACCCGCGGACGTGCCCCCTGGCTCATCACGATGAGCCCCTGCGACCGCAGGCTCCGCATCGCCTCGCGGATCACGGTCCGCGAAACCGTGAGCGACTCGGCGAGATCCCCTTCGCTGGGCAACGACATGCCGGCGGCGTAGGAGCCGGAGACGATCTCCTTGCGAAGGTGGCCGATCACCTGGGCGACGAGATCACCTTCCGGCTCAGTCTTACCCGCCACCGCGAGGCGGGCCTTGCCAGGTGGCCGGCCAGGAGGACGGGGCGAGCGACGGGCGGCGGATGCAGGCACGACGAGGTCCTCAGGCAACGGTCGAACATGGGACGTCGCGTGCGCCGTCGCCGGGTGGCGTTCCATCCAAGGCCGCAGCTTGTATGATAGGTTTCGAACCGCAACCAGTCAAGTCGCCGTCGGAGCCTGAACATGACAGACGCTCCATCCGCTCTCGCCAATCGTGTCGTGATCGTGACGGGCGCCAGCCGCGGCCTCGGCACGGCGATCGCAAAGGGCTGCGCCGACGCGGGAGCGAGGGTGGTGCTGGCGGCCCGCAACGCCGCCGAGCTCGGAATGCTGGCGGCGCAGATCGAGGCGGCCGGCGGCACGGCACTGGCCGTGCCGACCGACGTGGCCAGGCTCGACGATCTCCGCCGGCTCTGCGACGCCGCGGTCGCGCGGTTCGGGCGGATCGACGGCCTCGTCAACAATGCCGGCGTGAACTACGTGAAGCCGGTGCTGGAGGTGACCGAGGAGGAATGGGACCGGGTCCTCGACATCGACCTCAAGGGATCGTTCTTCCTCACGCAGTTCGTCGCCCGCCAGATGGTCGCCCAGCGGCCGGCCGGCGGAGCGATCGTACAGATCGCCAGCGTCCACACGCTCGCCGCCGTGGCCGGCGCAGCCCCTTACGATGCCGCCAAGCATGGCATGGTCGGCTTCACGAAGGCTGCCGCGGTCGAACTCGCGCCACACGGCGTACGAGTGAACGTGCTGTCACCGGGCCTCTGTCGCACGACGATCTGGAACGATCTCATCGCCGCCGCCCCGAGCGAACAGGCCTGCCTCGACTACTGGGAGTCGCAGATTCCCGGGCAGCGGCTGATCGAGCCGGAGGAGATCGCGGATGCCACCGTGTTCCTGCTCTCGCCCGCCTCCCGTAGCATCACCGGCGCCAATATCATGGCCGATCTCGGCATGACGAGCCTGCTCGTCAGCCGCGAGCCCTACTCTTCGAAACCGATCACCGGAGCCTGACATGCCGCTCGTCGATCTCTCCCACCCGCTCGTCCACGGGCAGCAGACCTTTCCATCCGACCCGAAGCTCTCGATCGTGCCGCACGGCACCACCGCCACGCTCCGCTACAACATCTCGCAGGTGTCGATGTCGACCCATCAGGGCACGCACCTCGACGCGATGTACCACTTCGTCGACGACGGCAAAACGCTCGATCAAATGCCGCTCGACTGGTTCTACGGACCGGCCACGGTGCTGCGGATCCCGAAGGCCCCGCGGGAGGAGATCACCCGCGACGACTTCCGGCGTCATGAGAGCGTGCTCGTGCCGGGGGCCAAGATCATCTACGAGACCGGCTGGCACCGGCAGTTTGGCGCAGAAAACTTCTTCAGCGATTTTCCGTCGCTCACACAGGAGGCCGCCCGCTACCTTGTCTCCCGCGGCATCCGCATGCTCGGCATGGACACGCCCACCCCCAGCCGCGACTGGTACGAGGTGCACCACATCCTGCTGGCAAAGGATGCAGAGATCGTCGTGGTCGAGTCGCTGGCCCATCTCGACCGGGTGCCCGACGCCATCACCTTCATCGGCTTCCCGCTCAACTTCGCCGGCCGCGACGGCTCCCCGATCCGGGCCGTGGCGCTGGTGTGAATGTCAGTGGGCGGACGACGGCACGCGATGACGCTAGGCCATCGTGCCGCCGTCCACCGGCAGGCAGACGCCGTTGACGAACTGGTTCTCGAGGAGAAACAGCACGGCATGGGCGACATGCTCGAGAGTGCCCTCACGCTGCATCGGCGTGCCGGTCAGCACGCAGTTGACCCGCACCCGCGGGTTTCGGGCGGCGAACTCCACGGCCAGACTCCGCGTCATGGCGGAAATCGCACCCTGGCTGGGAAAGAAGGCGGCGGAATCGGTCGAGGGTCTGTCCACCGCCACGTCACCCAGCGTGACGATGCCGCCGCCGTCAGGCTGCCGAACCATGAATGCCCCCGCCTCCTGTGCCGTCACGAACGCGCCCACACAGTTGATGTCGAAGTGGGTCCGTAGGTTGTCGGCCGTCACATCCTCAAGCGGTCCGGTATGCCGGATCGCGGCACAGGTCACAACCGCATCGATGCGGCCGAAGTGATCGGCCACGCGTTGCACCATGGCCCGCACCGGCCCCTCGTCGCGGAGGTTCGCCGTGACGGCCAGACTCGGCACGCCGGCCGCGGCGAGCTGGTCGGCCAGATCACGGGCTTCCTGCAGCGCCCCGTGGGCGTGGATCGCCACGGCATACCCACGCGACGCCAAGGCCCGCACGACCGCCGCGCCCACGCCTCGTTCGCCGCCGGTGACGAGCGCCACGCGGCCCGTCTGCGCCACGGAGCCGGGGATGAAGGCAAGCGGTTCGTGCATGGAGCGTCTCCGGGAAAGCGTGCGGGGCGGCAGCGGCCGTTCAGCCCCGACCATCAGGTCGGCCAGGTCGGCGTCTTCATCGCCTAGCCCTGCGTCTTCATCGTCTCGTGGAAGTCGAGGATCTGCTGCCAGGCTTCCTCGGGGGTTTCGGCGTACGTGAAGAGCTTGAGGTGCTCGTCTGCGATCACGCCGCTGTCGGCGAGGAACTGAAAATTGATCACTTTCGACCAGTAGTCGTGGCCGAACAGGATGATCGGCACCGGCTGCATGCGATGCGTCTGCCGCAACGTGAGCGTCTCGAACATTTCATCGAGCGTGCCGAACCCGCCCGGAAAGAGCACGACGGCGGCCGCCCGCAGGATGAAGTGGAACTTCCGCAAGGCAAAATACTTGAACTGAAAGCAGAGCTCCGGCGTGATGAACGGATTGGGCTGCTGCTCGCTGGGCAGCTTGATGTTGAGGCCGATCGACTTGCACCCGACATCGAACGCACCACGATTGGCCGCTTCCATGATGCCCGGCCCGCCGCCGGTGATGATCACAAAGTCGCGTTTGTCGTCGCACTGGTTGTCGATCGACACGATCCGGGCAAACTCGCGGGCCGCGTCGTAGTAGCGGCAGTAGGCGAGGAGCTGTTCGGCCCGCTTCAGCTCGCGGGCGGCACTCTCCATCGCCAACGCCGGGCCGGCGGCCGAAGCCTGCGCCGCCGCCGGGCCGGCGGCCGTAGTCTGCACCCGCGCCATGGCGCGGCGGGCCTCCGACAGTCGCCGCTCCGCCGCTGGCCGTTCCACGATCTGCGTCCCGCCGAACACGATCACCGTGGAGGTGATGCTGTCGGCCTGCAAGGCGAGTTCCGGCTTGCCCAGTTCGAGCAGCATCCGCACGCCGCGCATCTCCGGCTTGTCGAGCAGGTGCCGGTCATCCTGGGCGAGGCTGTAGCTGGGAGAGGAGAGAATCGCCTCCATGTTTTCCGCGACCAGGGCCACGTCGTCGCCGAGCGTGGTGTCGGGCAGGATGCTGCAGGCCTTGGGCGGCGAGGTGGAGTCACCAAACGGAACGGCCCCAGATGCGACCGGTCCTGCAGCGGGAGACGGGGCCGATGCTTTTGGTGTTTTGGATGTCGGTGTCTTCGATATCGGTGTCTTCGATATTTTGGGCGTCTTGGCCATGGCGATCTCCCTGCCGTCGGTTGGTGTCGGTCGATTCTCGTTGAAACGACTCAGGAGTCCAGCCGGGCGGTGGTGCCGATGGAGGGAATTTCCACGTCCCAGCCGCGGGTCTCCCGCAGGAAATCTGCCAAGCCACGGGCAGCCGGCGGCTCGCCATGGACCAGGAAGGTTTTCCGGGGCGCGGGCATGCCCGCGAGCCAGCGACCGAGCTCGCGGCGGTCGGCGTGGCCCGAGAGGGCGTCGACCCGCCGCACGACGGCCTTGACCGGAATGTCACGCCCATGAATCCGCAGAAACTTCGCCCCGTCGATCAGGCTCCTGCCCCGCGTGCCGGTCGCCTGGAAGCCCGCCACCAGCACCGTTGTCTTGGGGTCGGGCAGCCGCTGGGCGAGATGATGGAGGATGCGGCCGCCGTTCATCATGCCACTGGAGGCGATCACGATCCCAGGCCCCTCGTGGGCATTGATCGCCTTCGACTCGGCAGCCGTCTTCGCCATTCTGACGAATGGCGAGGCCAGTGCCTCGGCCACGCCGGCCATCTTCGCCTCCGTGAAATCGTGCTCCGCCACGTGCCGGCGAAACACCTCCGTCGCCTCGACCGCCATCGGCGAATCGATCCAGACGGGCACCTCGGGCAGGCGGCCGGCGGCCATCAGCGTGCGGAGCAGGTAGACGAGCTGCTGGCAGCGGCCGATTGCAAACGACGCCACGAGCATCATGCCACCCCTGGCCAGCGACTCCTTCGTCACCGCCTCCAGTTCGTCGAGCGGTCGACTGGCAGGATGATCCCGGTCACCGTAGGTGCTCTCGCAGACGAGGTAATCGCAGGCGGAGGCAGACACGGGATCGTGGTAGAGCGGCGCGTCGTAGCGGCCGACGTCCCCCGAAAAGACGATCCTCCGCAGGCCGTCGGCCACGGCCACCTCCGTCTCGACGAACGAACTGCCAAGCATGTGCCCGGCATCGTGAAAGCGACACCGCACCCCCCGCGCCGGCTCGAACCAGGTGTCGCGGGACACTGCCTTCACCAGCCGCAGCGTGCGATCGACATCCCGCTCGTCGTAGAGCGGCAGCGCCGGATGGTGCTTCGAGTAGCCCTTCCGATTGGCATACGCGGCGTCTTCAGCCTGGCACTTGGCGGAGTCGTAGAGCAGCAGCCCGAGCAGGTCGGCGGTGGCGGGCGAGGTGAGGATGGGGCCCTTGAATCCCTCCCGGACCAGCCGCGGCAGCCAGCCCGAATGGTCGATGTGACCGTGCGTGAGCACGACCGCATCAATGGTGTCGGGCGGCACGGCAAAGCGGTCCCAATTCCGCTCGCGCAGGTGCTTCTCCCCCTGAAACAGTCCGCAATCGACCAACACGCGGGAGCCACCCACTTCCAGCAGATGCCGCGAACCCGAGACCATGCCTGCCGCGCCAAGAAAGGTGATGCTCGCTCCAGTGTGGGGAGCGTTGTGCTCTGCTGGCATCGATGGGATCTCCAGTGTGATGCTTCGGGTGATGATCGAGCGGTGAGTGGGTCAGGAAGACGGTGGGGCCAGACGATCGCGGGTGTCGTGCGACGATCGTGTCTCGCCGGCCATGAGCAGTTCGCCGTCGCCGATTGACAGCGACTCCAGCCAGTAGCTCGTCGCTCCCGCATCGTGCGTCGACGGTATGTAGACCATGAGCACCATCCGTCCGTCCAGCATCCGCAGGTCGGTGACCATCCCCAGTTTGCTGATCCGGCGGGAGAGCTCCCGCAGGATCGGCGTCCGCGGGACCGGAATCGCCCCCAGTCTCGCCTGGTCCAGCACGATCGCCAGGTGGTTGATGTCCCGTAGCAGGATTTCGCAGTCGAGCCAGGCCACGGCCGTCAGCGGGCCGTAGCCCACCCGCGTGGCCAGCACCACATGCCGGGGCTGAAATAAAAGCCGTGGCTGGGAGACGCCTGGTGGCAGCCAGCGAGCATGATTGCGCGGCAGGTCAACGGCCAGCCAGGCGTTGAGTTCATCGGCGGTCACAGCCGTCTCCCAGCTGCCCGACCGCGAGATGGATGCATGCCATGCCGAGGCCTTCGTCACCGCTCGCCGCGCCAAGGCCTCGACATCCAGCGACTCGACACCCTCAGCGTTTTCTCCGGGCACTGTGCTCCCGGAGACCGTGGCGGCAGGCCTCTCAAGCTGCCGGTAAAAGCCCGGCTCGTATTTCAACAGTGCTGCGACAACGACGACGACCAGCCCCAGACCGCCAAGACAGGCCAGCACGATCCTTCGCAGTCGCCGCCACGTTGGTTGCTTCACGACAGTAGGCCACCCATGCTCAGCCCCCAGCTTTTGAAACCAGCGCTAGCCTGTCAGGCCCAATAACCGCGGGATCGGCAGCTCCGCAGCCGTTTCCAGGGTCACGTCCCCAGGCAGCTCCGGCTCCAACTCGTCCCTCAGCACCCGCACATTCGGCGGCGCCTCGATCCCGATCCGAACTTTGTCGCCACTGACGCGGACCACCGTGACCACCACAGAATCCCCAACCCGAATCCGTTCGTTTTGCTTGCGGGAAAGCACCAGCATCGAGGGCCTCCGTTCCAAATGAAAGTGTGGGAATGAATGTACGAGATATGCTATACAAATGTCAACCTTACCTCGACTGCGATCCGCTGCCGCACGGTTTCCTGACTGACCGTGGCTCCTGCGGGACTCGAGGCGGGATGGCAGACTTTGCGACAAGGGAAACATCGTCCGGTCAGGCTGACTTTCTTGGCTGCTCGCCGACAGACACCGACTGGACGCATTGTGCGGCGCGGGCCTGTGGTGCGGTCTGCTCGCAGGGCAGCGGTTCCGCCGTCTGCAAAAGCTGATTCAAGAAAGAGCCCGCGGCGCGGATTCCCTCGCTCGCGCGTCGGGCTTCCATGAGAACCCACCCTCATGAGAACCCACCCTCATCCAAGCCCGACTGTTCATCCAAGCCCGACTGTTCATCCAAGCCCGACTGTTCATCCAAGCCCGACTGTTCATCCAAGCCCGCAGCGCAAGCAAGGGAATTCCCGCTGGCCTCACGCCACACGTAGCGGAAGTCTCGTCCGCATCCCCGACGATTCGGGGCCCCGACTTATTCAACGTCCGGCGCCGGCGCGGCCGCGAACTCGGCGAGTTCAACCTGAGTGGCCACAGCCACTCGGCTCTCCGCCTCCTCGATCCGCGAGAGATCGCCGGCGAGCAAACGGGGATGAAACTTGTGCACGCATCGCAGGGTGTCGGCCCGGCCCGTGACCAAGGCAGCGCGGGAGTCGATCTCGAGCGACACCTCCGTCGGGATGCCGCCCGCCGCCGCCACGCGGCGGTTGATGGCCAGTCGCGGAAACGGCGGCAGACCGCCGGGACGCACGAGAGCCTTGAGCAGGATCGCCGTGTCGGCGAACCGCCGATAGAGGCCGGCCGCCTCCGCCGTCGGCGGTGTGGCGAATTCAATCGCATAGCGAACCCGCGGGCCGACCAGTTCGATGCGGTCGTCTGACTCCGTCATGCCCTCGCCGAAGTCGGGGCCCCCGGCCCACCGCACCAGCCGATCGTCCGACTTTCTCGCCCACGACGCGAGCGATACGCTCAGCCGCTCGAGGCGGATCGCGTCAATCTGTGTCTTCAGGTTGCGTACCGGATCGACCAGCACGACCCGCTCGCGGGAGGGATCATGGAGCACGATCTCGCCGGCCGCATCGCCCTCCCCCTTGGCTGCAGATGGCTCGAGAAAGTCCCAGGCTATTCCGTCGCGAAACAGCGTCAGACTCCGGGCGATCGGCTCCTCCGCGCCGTTGACGAAGACCTCGCTCTCGACGCGAAACCCGCGTTCCTCGGCGGCCCACGCTGCTGTCCCGGCACAGACGGCCAGCAGGCACCACGACAGAACCAGCCGCACGATGGTCGTCAGCGGTCCGGCACGCAAGGCTTTGATCTGCATGGACATTCAACCCTGGGTTTCCCGCAGGCCCTCTGCGGCGCACGGGCGGGGAACCGTAGCAGAAGTTCCACCGCCAACCAAGGCTGAACCACAGCCTTTTTCAGTCCCGTTGGATGGCTTTTGGGCGTCTGCTAGCCACCTGACACAATGGCGGCGAGCTCTGCCGGATCGGTGAACACGTGCCAGCGACCGCTGGGCACCCGCCGGGACAGCCGATCGAGCCGCGACTGCATCTTGTTCCGGGACACCTTTCCTTCCACCTGGCGAATCGCCACGCCCGCCACCCGGTCGGGATGACGGCGGGCCACCTCGGCGTAGACCTCCGGATCGCGCTCCCCGGAGTCGCCCACCAGCAGGAACTTCCGCCGTGGAAAATCCGCGACGATGTGTTCGATGATCCGCCGCTTCGAACGCTTGCGGGAAGGCAGCCGGCCCAACGGCGTGGAATCCTTGAGCCGGAAGAGTTTGAGGTGCATCGATCCCGAGGGAAGGCCCGCGTCACGAAGGAATCCACCCAGGCAACTGGCCAGTTGCCACGGACTCGCCGACACATAGTGAAAGGCGCTGCCCGCCGCCTGCCAGTGGCGGTAGACCTCTGCCATGCCTGGCACCGCAGAGAATTCCCGCAAGAGCGTGTTGGCGAGGAGTTCCCGCCGGTTGGCGACGTTCGTCACTTTCACGGTGTCGTCGATGTCGGAGATCACTGACATTCCTTCGTCATCGATCACCTGGATCCAGCCCGCCGCCGGCGCAGCAGGTGCCATCAGGCCGTCGACACGATCGTCGTCGGCTGCAGTCGCCGCGGCGTAGGAGAGCCAACGGCACCCGCCACGTTTGACGGTGGAGCCACTGGCCTCGGCCAGGGCATCGACGTCGGACTCGTCCAGATCGATCACATGCTGAAAATGCCCGACACGATCGGACTGCCCCGCATCGATCCGCCGCCCGCCCAGCGTGATGCTCACCCGCTCGCCCGCCACCCGTTGAAACAGAAAAGCGTCTGCCCGCCGGAGAAATACCTCTGACTGAAGCTGTGTTTCATCGAGTTCCAGCAGCCGCTTGATCACCCCGACGGCCAGGGTGCGCCGGTGGCTCTTTGGGGGCAGCGGGCGGGAGATCATACCGGCAACGGTGGCCTGCCACCGCTTTTCACCGGGAAGACGCCGCGCGTAGGTGGGGTAAAAGACGATCATGCGGCCGGACCGCGAGCAGGGCACAGCCGCCGGCGGCACGACCGGACGCCGTGCCGCAGCCACGCCTGATGCGGGTTGGTGCTTGCAATCACTACGAAACCCATCTTACAACCTCCCCCAGTATTCTGGAGCAGTCACCACCTGGAGAAAAGCATGGGAGTCAAGAAAACGGGCAAGGGTCGCCGCAAGCTGGGTCAGAAGAAGCGCCGCATGCGAGCCCGCATCCGACATCGTAAGGGCTAATGGCCTGTCGGCCATCTCGCCGGGAAGTGCGTCGCAGTGCCGTGCGTTCCTGCATGACCCGCACAGTTTCACGGCGGCGTGATCCGATCCGCCAAGATGCATCCCAGGTTTCCTTGCCGCGCCTCTGGCGTGGGGTAGTTTTGCTTGGACTCGCGACGAAGACGCGTCGCGAGCCGCTTGACCCCGGCAAGGAGATGCCTTCGATGCGAGCGAATTCTTGGTACCGTGCCGCGGCGCGATGCCTGCCAGTGGTGATGGTGTTGGCGGCGGCCAGTCTGTCAGGCTGCAAGTCGATGACCGAGCGATACATCGCCCTGGAAGTCTGGAAGTACGAGAAGCTCTTCGGGCACCTGCCGCCCGGATTCGTGCCGCCGGGAGCCATGCCGGCGGGGGCTCCTGCCATGCGTCCCTGCGGTCAGCAAGCACCTTGCCAGGGGGCTCCGTGCGGTGGCGGTGACCATGTGGTCGGTTCGCCCATGGCGGGCGACAACTGCCATTCGTGCCAGGGTGGTGTCGTCGAGGGTGGCATGCACTCCGGCGCGATCATGTCACCGGGAGTGCCGGCCGGCGCACTGCCGGTCGGGCCAGGAGGCTCGCCTGGTCCGAGTGCCGGCATGCCCACCCCAGCAGCGGTGACGAGCAGTCGGCCGGTGGTCATTTCCGACGAGGTCGTTCTGCCGTAGGCACGCGACGCTCGAATCAGCCAAGCGTCTCGTTCGGGCCCGGAAAACGCCGTTGTTCGACATCGTTCCGCCAGCGGACAAGCGCGTCGCCGATCGACGTCTTGACGTCGGCGTAGGCTCTGACGAACCGGGGCACCCGTCCGAGCGAGAGGCCGATGAGATCGTGCATCACGAGTACCTGACCGTCGCAGTGCGGGCCAGCCCCGATGCCGATGGTGGGCACGGCGAGCGACTGCGTGATCGTCGCGGCCACTTCCTGTGGAACGCATTCCAACACGACGGCACACGCTCCGGCGTCCGCTGCCGCCTCCGCATCGGCCATGAGCCGGTCGATGTCCCGCTGCATGCGATAGCCGCCGAGCTGATGCACGGCCTGCGGGCGAAGGCCAACATGCCCCATCACTGGAATGCCGGCGGCCGCGATCCCCGAGATCACATCCGCCTGCCCGGCGGTGCCCTCGAGCTTCACGGCCTGACAGCCGGTCTCCTTGAGGATCCTCGCACACGATTCGATCGCCGTCCGCACGCCCAGATGCTGCAGCGGGAATGGCAGGTCGACGACGACCATCGCCCGCGACACGGCGCGGGAGACGATCTCACCGTGGTAGATCATCTGGTCGAGCGTGGCGGGAATGGTGGAGGACCGGCCGGCAACGACCATCGCCACGCTGTCGCCCACGAGCACGCAATCCACGCCGGCAGCATCGGCCAGTTGGCCGGTCGGCCAGTCGTAGGCGGTGACCATCGTGCATGGACGACGGTCGCGCTTGGCGGCCGCGAGATCGAGAACGGTCACACGGCGGGCAAGGTCGGACATGGCAGATGGTGAGGCCTGGGGCTGGGGGGAAGACCAGCTTGAATATATAATTTCGCGACCGGGCTCGTGGCATCACCCCCCGATGCCACGGTGGCCGGCACGCTGAGGAATCGCCAGATGCGGCTGTCCTGGAGGCCCACCCTGTCTCATTGCTGGGCCGTGCTCGCAGCCGGTCTGACCGTTGCGGCTGTCTGGCCGGGCACAGCCCACGGGCAGGCGAGGCCGCAGCCAAAGACGCTGTCGGCCGAAGATGGCAAGGGCACGGTCGATGCCGTTGTGCCCGGCATGCTCCGACTCCGGCTGAAGGGAGGCGAGTTCTGGAACGTGGTGCCAGCCCCGAATGCCCAGGTCTCTGTGGTCGGCACAGCGGCGCGGGAGATGTTGCAGCCGGGCCAGTTCGTGTCGTGTTCCCTGATGCTCGACGAATTCGGCAAGGTCGCAGCACCCGTGGCCCAGGTCACGTTTCCCGGTGGCGGCCTGCCGGGCGTGGTCGCCGGCGGTCTGGGGATCGCCGAGCAGGGTGCCAAGCGGGTGCCCGGTAAACGCGATCCCGGCACCTATTTGGTCTCAGGGCCAATCAAGTTCGTGAACGACGACGTGGTCACGGTGCAGGCGGGCAGGGAACGGTTCGACATCACCGTCTCCGCTGAAACCGAACTCCTGGTGAAGACGACCAACTACTCGCTCGCAACCCCGGGCGATCAGGTCGAGGTGGAGGGGCTCTACATCACCAAGGGCGCACTCCAGGCCACGACGCTTTCGATCACACTAGCCAACCCGGTCACGCCGCCCACCAAAAACCGGGGGCCTAAACGGCCTGCCAAATGAACGTGGGAACGTGGAAGCCACCCCTCTCCCATGCACGCCCGACGCGCGAGCGAGGGAATGCGCTCCACGTGGTGTGCGGCCATCCGCACTCCCTTGCTGGCGCTGCGGGCTTGGATGGGTGCACGGTCACGCTACCCCTCTCCCATGCAAGCCCGACGCGCAAGCGAGGGAATGCAAGCCGGCTACTTCAGACCCTTGAAGAAGCTGTTGAGCTGATCATCGTCAGAGATATCGGCACCAGGTGCGCCTGCGACGGGCCACTGCGGCACGTCCGCCGACGACGTCGTTTCGGTCCCTTCCGACAGAAAGTCAAAGCCTTCCGGCTGTTTCGGGGATGAGACGGGTTCGCCTGTGGGTTCGCCTGTCAGTTCATGTGCCGGTTCGGAAGGGCGGACCTGATCCGTCTCAGCCGTTGCCGCGTCC
>CAYSPN010000428.1:0-9632 GCA_964432895.1 uncultured Candidatus Kuenenia sp. | reverse complement strand
CACGTCGATCGCCTTGTCGGGGAGGCAGCGGCCGGTGATGTAGCGGCTGGAGAGGTCGACGGCCGCCTCGAGCGCCGCGTCGGTGATGCTCACGCGGTGGTGGGTCTCGTAGCGGTCGCGGAGGCCCTTCAAGATCTCCACCGCCTCGGTCTTGCTCGCGGGCTCCACCATCACGATCTGGAACCGGCGGTCGAGCGCCGAATCCTTTTCGATGTATTTGCGGTATTCATCGAGCGTGGTGGCGCCGATGCACTGGATCTCGCCGCGGGCCAGAGCCGGCTTGAGCACGTTGGAGGCGTCGATCGCCCCCTCGGCGCCACCGGCCCCGACGAGCGTGTGCAATTCGTCGATAAACAGGATCGTGTTCTTCGCACGGCGGACCTCGTTCATCACCGCCTTGATCCGCTCCTCGAACTGGCCGCGGTATTTCGTGCCGGCGACCATCATGGCGAGGTCACGCACCACGATCCGCCGGTCGGCCAGCAGTTCGGGCACGTTGCCGTCGACCACCCGCTGGGCGAAGCCTTCGACGATCGCCGTCTTGCCCACGCCAGCTTCGCCGAGGAGCACGGGGTTGTTCTTCGTGCGGCGGCAGAGAATCTGGATCGCGCGTTCGATCTCCTTCTCGCGGCCGATGACCGGGTCGAGCTTGCCCTGCTTGGCGAGTTCGGTGAGGTCGCGGCCAAAGCTGTCGAGCGCCGGAGTCTTGCTCTTGCCACCCTTCGTGGACGCCTCTCCGCCGCCGCCACCTGCTCCGGCCGGCTGGCGACCGCCGCCCATGCCGGCCCGTTCGCCACCCTCTTCCATGCCGTGGCCGAGCAGGTTGAGCACCTCCTCGCGGACGTCCTCCAGCTTCAGGCCGAGGTTCATCAGGACTTGGGCGGCCACTCCCTCCTGCTCCCGCAGAAGTCCCAGCAGAATGTGCTCTGTGCCGACATAGTTGTGGTTGAGGTTGCGGGCCTCCTCCATCGAATACTCGATGACCTTCTTGGCTCGGGGGGTCTGCGGGAGCTTGCCCATGGTGACCATGTCGGGGCCGCTCTGCACCAGCTTTTCGACCTCCATGCGGATCTTCCGCAGGTCGATGTCGAGGTTTTTCAGGACGTTGGCGGCGACACCGCTTCCCTCCTTGATAAGGCCGAGGAGGACGTGCTCAGTGCCAATGTATTCGTGGTTGAACCGCTGGGCCTCTTGGTTGGCCAGCTGCATCACTTTGCGAGCACGGTCGGTGAAACGCTCGTACATGAATAAGGTCCCTTCGTGAATCGGCCCATCGTCCCAGTTGCATACAGCCAGTTGCAATCGTCCAGTTGCACCCGTCCAGGCAGGGCAGCCGTTGGAGGATGCCATTGCGGCAGTCTGGAGACGCCACAGCACCCACCCTGAACAGTCTATGCAAACCTTACGCCAAACGGCGTCGCTTTTTCCAGCGTGGCCAGACCGCTCGGGCTGGCATTCCGCCGGGGCTGAGACGCCGACCGGATTCAAGCCGGGAATTCTAGGATGGTCCGCCGCGAATGTCTGTGGCGGGTGCGCTCAGCGGGCAAAAACAGCCGTTTGGCGGGCACTTTTACGCGGCCCTGTCCTGGGTGGCCGCATCTCGGGCAGGGCCGCCATGGTCGCGCGTCATGGGCAGGGTGGCCAGTTCCCCGGCGGCTGGAGGTCGGCGGGCGGAGGCAATTCGCTCGAGTTCGCGGGCGAGTGCTGGCAGCCACGGGGCTCCCGCATCGCTGCGGGACAGCGTCTCGAACGCCGCGGAGGCCTCGTCCAGTCGGCCAACCCTCCGGAGCAGCGTGCCCAGAAGCAGTTGGGCCTCACCGTCGGTGGGCGACAGGTCGAGCAGCGCCCGAAGCTTGGTTTCGGCAGCGAGCCAGTCGCGGGCGAGGTAGGCATCGCGGGCCTTCACAAACAGGGCATCCGCGGCCGCATCACGACCACGCGGGATGGGGGGGGGGAAGCCGGTCAGGGCCGACACGGTGGAGATCAGCCAGACGACGGCCGTGGCCGTCCAGAGCGCCAGCGAGAGCCTGAAGTCGACCAGTTCCGACCAGATCCAGGTGGTGAACACGGCCACATCGAGAGCCAGGGCGAAGGCGATCGCGAGCACGAGCCCGGCGAAGCTGCCACGCAGCCACAGCCACGGCATCCCCGGCCAGACGAGCGTCAGGTAGCGTGCGAATCCCATGCAGAGTAGATAGCGACGTCCCGCGATTTCTCCAAGGCATCCGCAGGGGTACAACAGAGGCATGAAAACCAGCGATTATGAGCCATCCGCGGCCACGGCAGGTGTCTGGCGGGCCATAGACGCCTCGGCCAACCGTGCCAGCGAGGCCCTGCGGGTGGTCGAGGACGTGGTCCGCTTTGTTCTCGACGATGCCCAGTTGACCGTCCTTGCCAAGGATCTGCGGCACACGCTGGCGACGCTTCTCGCCCAAGGCCCCCTGCCGCACAGGGTGGCCCTGCGGGACGTGGCGGGCGATGTGGGGATCGGGGTAGAGCCGCCGGTGTCGCTGCGACGGGCGTCTCCGGTCGATCTGATCGCGGCCAATGCGGCGCGGGCCTCGCAGGCTCTTCGCAGCCTGGCGGAATGTGCGGCCGTGGTCGCACCCGATGCTGCGGCCGGTTTCGAGCAGCTCCGCTATCGGCTCTATGCGCTTGAACGCGGGGCCCTGACCGCGGCGCGGGCGAGGGAGCGGCTGCTAGGCATCACTCTTTGCGTGCTGATCGATGGGCAGGCCGATCTGGCCTCCTTCGATCGGCTCGTGTCGTCGCTCGTGGAGGCGGGCGTGCGGATGCTGCAGATTCGCGACAAGGCGTTGCCCACGCCCGCGCTTGCCGTTCGTGTGGAACACGTGATCTCGACCTGCAGACGGATTGCCCCTGCCGAGCCGGCGCTCGTGATCGTGAACGACCGGGTCGACGTGGCCGCGGCCGTGGGGGCCGATGGCAGCCACACCGGGGCCGACGACCTGCCGACGACCTTGGCGCGGCGGGTGCTCGGGCCACTGCCGCTCGTGGGCCGCACGGCCCATACCATCGCCGAGGCCCGCTCCGCCGCTGCCGATGGGGCTGACTATCTCGGCATCGGTCCCTGTTTTCCCTCGTCCACGAAATCATTCGGCGAGTTTGCGACGGCTGAATTTCTGCGGACGGTGTCGCGCGAGATCAGCCTGCCCGCCTTCGCCATCGGCGGCGTGACGCTCGACCGGCTCGACGAACTGGCGGCGTTTGGCATCACACGCGTGGCCGTGGCCGGAGCCGTCACGGGAGCCCGCGACCCCGCCGCGGCGGCGGCGGCGATCATCGATCGTCTGAAACAGTTGCAGGCTGCGCCCCTGGCTTGAGCGCAGCAGCTTCCTTGAGCGCAGCGACGATCGCGCGGGCGATGTCGGCTTCGTCGCGGGAACGGTAGCCCACCCACACCTGCCGGACTGTGGCGTCGGGGCCGATGAGATAGGTCGTGGGGAAGGCCTCGAAGCCGAACGACGTGGAGAAGATCATCCGCGTGCGGCCGTCGGGATCGGCCCAGGGCTCGATCGCAGACCGCTGCGAGGGACTGACGGCCTCTTTCAAAAAGGCGTCCGTGGATTCAGTCAGCGCGGCCATGTTCTCCGGAGCCCGTCCGCCACAGGAGACGGCCACGAGCTGGAAGGCCGGTTCGCTCCGCAGCCGGTCAGCCAGTCGCACAAGCCCCGGCAGTTCGCGGCGGCAGGGGGGGCACCACGTGCCCCAGAAATTGAGCAGCGTCACGCGACCCGTAAAGGTCGGCGGCCGGAGAGAGGGATCGGCCAGCGACACAAGTGGCAGATTGCCCACGGTCCTGCCAACGGCCGGATGGGGCGGCGCGGGGCCGTCGCAGCCTGCCAAGAAAGGCACCCAGCCGCTGATCAGGGCGACGACGAGTCCAGCGGCGGAGAGACGGTGGTAGTTGGGTATCATCGGCGAGTTCTTTTTCGACCCGATTGTCGTGCCAGGCAAGACGGAAGGAGCAACAAGTGTACGAAGTCGAGCTGAAGTTTTCCGTGGCCGACCCACGGGCTCTCGAGCAGCGACTGGGCGCTCTCGGGGCGAAATGGCACGCACCGATTGATCAGATCGACCGGTATTTCAATCATCCCTGCCGCGATTTTGCCCGCACGGACGAGGCGTTGCGGCTGCGGCACGATGGCGACGGCGTCGCGATCACCTGGAAGGGGCCGCGGATCGACGCCGCCACAAAGACACGCCGCGAGATCGAACTGCCGCTCGCCATGGGGCTCCGGAAGGGTGGCGACGTGGCGCATCCGGCGAGCACGGTTGCGGAGTGGACAGAGCTGCTCGAGGCGCTCGGATTCCGCCCCGTCGCGACGGTGGCCAAGCGGCGGCAGCCGGCCCGCGTGCACTGGCAGGGCATGGAGGTCGATGTGGCCCGCGACAGCGTGGCCGGGCTTGGCGAGTATCTCGAGCTTGAACTGCAGGCCGGCGAGGCGGAGGTGCCGCTGGCACGGGCCTGCCTCGAGTCATTGGCAAAAGAACTCGGCTGCGGTGCGTGCGAGCGACGCAGCTATCTCGAGCTGTTGCTCGAGCCGTGAGGCCTCACGGTGATGCGGCGCGGATTCCCTCGCTCGCGCGTCGGGCTTTCATGGGAACTCCCATCCATCCAAGCCCGCAGCGCAAGCAAGGGAACCCCCATCCATCCAAGCCCGCAGCGCAAGCAAGGGAATGCGGGTGGCCGCGGCTGCCGTGAACATTGCCGGCCTTACCGGACGACGTGATTCCGGCCGTCGAGCAGGATCACGGCCGGCTTGTGCGTGGCGGCCTCCTGCTCGTCGAGCCACGCATACGACATGATCGTGAGACGGTCACCGGGCGCCCCCAGATGCGCGGTGGCACCATTCAACTCGATCGCGCCCGAGCCGGCCTTGCCGTAGATCACGTAGGTCTCGAACCGCTCGCCATTGGCGAGGTTGCCCACGAGGATCTTCTCATAAGGCCGCAGCCCGACCCTCTCGGCCAGATCGGCCGCGATCGTCAGGCTCCCTTCATAGTCCACCGACGCCCCGGTGACTGTCGCGCGGTGAATTTTCGATTTCAGCAGGCAGATCGTCATGGTGTTGGGCGGGTAGGACGGAAGCGGATGCAGACGGGGGACGGCACTTCGAGCGACTGGCCCGTGAAAGATAGTCTGCCAGTTTCGGCGTCAATCGCGAAGACCGTCACCGTGTGCGAGTTTTGCCCGGCGGCCAGCAGGAATTTCCCGGTGGGGTCGATCACGAAGTTACGGGGGGTTTTGCCCCGGATCGGTTCCGTGCCCAGAAACGTAAGCCGCCCGGTGCCCTGGTCAACCGCGTACATCGCGATCGATTCGTGGCCGCGATTCGAGGCATAGAGGAATCGGCCACTGGGATGCACGACGACTTCGGCGGTGGAAAAGCCCTTCGTGTCGGTGACGTCGGCGGGGAGCGTCGAGAGTGTTTGCACCTCCGTGAGCGTGCCCGCCTGCGGATCGAAGGCGAAGGCCGTGACGGTGAGGTCGAGTTCGTTGACCGCATAGCCATACCGTCCGCCTGGATGAAATGCGAAGTGCCTCGGCCCCGCGCCGGGCCTGCCGCGGCCGAAGCCGTGGGACGCGAGCGTGGCCTTGTCAACGTCGAGGGCGTGCACGAACACCTTGTCGGCTCCCAGGTCGCAGGACACCGCGAACCGGCCGTCGGCCGTGGGGTAGATCGAATGACCGTGCGGCTTCTCCTGCCGCTGCCGATTGGGGCCGTTCCCATCGTGCTGGATAAAGCCACCCGGCGAGCCGGCCACAACCGGCTCGAGGCTGCCGTCGGCGGCGAGCCCGAAGCAGATCACGCTGCCACCGCCATAGTTGGCAGCGAGTGCGACCTGGCCGGTGCGGTCGACCGACACATGGCACGGGCCGCCGCCCCCGGACGATTGATGGTTCTTGGGTGTGAGTGTGCCGGTGGCATCGTCGAGCGCAAGCGAGAGCACCGCGCCGGTCGGCTTGCCATCGGCGTCGGCCACCTCCGAGACGGCGTACATGACCGGCAGCGTCGGATGGATCGCGAGGAATGACGGATTCTTCACCGCCGCCGCCAGTACCGGTGCGGTCAGCTTCCCCGTGGCCGCATCGAACCGCGACACGTAGATTCCCTCGCTGTTGGCGGGGCCGCCCGTGTAGGTGCCAAACCAGACGAACTGGCCCGTGGTCGGCTCGGCACCGTGGGCGCCGGACGTGGCAGGAGTCATTCCGGTGAGTGCCGATCCGAGCAGGCAGACCAGGGCCGTGACGAGAAACAACACATGCCTAGCGATGGACGTCATGGAATGAAACCCTCATGCTGCCGGCGGTGAAACCTGCGGAACTGCCGGCATCCGGCTCCGCGTCCGACTCCACAGATCGTACCCCCATGACCGACCGACGCAACGAGCGGCATCCGAAGCCGGTGGCGGCCGTTGATGAGACGGGCCGGGAAGCCCGTAATACGCTCTGGATGGAGCTCTACCAGGTGGTCGTCCGCGTCGGCTGGATCTTCAAGACCGAGACGATCATCATGCCGGCGGTGCTTGACGCCGTGGTCGATTCGGGACTGCTCCGCGGCCTCCTTCCGGTGCTCAATCGGGGCGGTCAGAGCGTGCCGCCACTGCTCGCTGCGGGCCCTCTGGCCCGCGTGCCCCGCAAGAAATGGACGCTCGTGCTGACCAGCCTGGCAATGGCGGCCAGCTTCGGTCTGCTGGCCGCCGCGTGGCCGGCGCTCGCGGCCACGCGGCCCGATCTGCTGGCGGTGCTGTTCCTCTTGCTCTATGCCCTCTTCTCGGCGGCGAATGGACTGAATCAACTGGTGCTCGCCGCCCTGCAGGGCAAGCTCATCTCCGCCGGCCACCGCGGCCGCGCCATGGTGGTGAGCGTGGCCGTGGGCAGCGTGCTGGCCATCGTCGCCGCGGCCTTGCTCCTGGGCCCGTGGCTGGCGGAGCCCGATGGCTTCCCAAAGATCTTCGCCGCGACGGGAGCCTTCTTCGCGCTGGCCGCGATCGCACCGGTGTTTCTTGACGAGCCGGCGGATACCGCGCCGCCGGCGGCGACCAGCTCCGGCCGATCGCCAGGGCTCGTCGGCACCCTGCTCAACCACGCCGGCCAGGGCGTTGCCTCGTGGCAGCAGACCCTCCGTCGTGATCGGCCGCTCCTGCGGCTGTGCGTCGTGGCCGCCTGCTTTTCAGCCGTGCTCATGCTCTTTCCCCACTACCAGGCTTTCGCGCGGGACCGGCTCGGCAGCCGCACGGCCAGCCTGTTGACCTGGGTCATCGTGCAGAACGCCGCCACCGGCGTCGTGAGCCTTGTGGCGGGGCCGCTCTCCGACCGTCGCGGCACGCGGATCGTGCTCGTCTGGCTCGTGGCGCTCTCCGCGCTCACACCGCTGGTCGTGACGGTGCTCTCGCTCCTGCCGCACGAGCACGCGGTCGAGTGGTTTTGGATCGTCTACGTGCCGCTGGGGCTGAATCCGATCTCGCTGAAGATTTTTACCAACTACGCGCTCGAGCTGGCTCCGGGAGCGGTGGACCATCCGCGGTATGTGAGCATCGTGGGCGCGGCGCTGGCCCTGCCGTTCGTGATCTCACCGCTGGTGGGCGCGGTGGTTGACTCGCTTGGCTTCAGACCTGTGTTCATCACGGGGGCGGCCGTAATCGCCGCCGGTGCGGTCATCGCCCTCGGTCTGCCGGAGCCCCGGCACCGGTGACGCAGGACCCTTGCTTGCGCTGCGGGCTTGGATGGTGAGCGGGCTTGGATCGGATTCGTGCCTGTTTCGCCCTCGAAATGAAAGATTGCTTCAGGTGTCGTCCAGGCCGTATGCTCCTGTCGTCGCACCAGTGTCCGGTGCGGGTTTTCAAAATAGCGTGGAGGCATATGCCATGAAGTCTTTCCGAATGATGGGCCTGATGACGTTGGTCGCGGCAGTGTTCTGCTCGGCTGCTTTCGTGTCGGCTGCGCCGAAGGAGCCGAAGGATGCGAAGTGCCCCGTGTCGGGCAAGGGCTGCAACCCTGAGAAGAGCGCCGACTTCGCCGGCGGCAAGGTCTATTTCTGCTGCGGCAACTGCGAGAACGCCTTCAAGGGCGATTCGGCCAAGTTTGGTGCCAAGGCCCACCAGCAGTTGGTCTCCACCGGCCAGCTCGTGCAGAAGGGCTGCCCCTTCAGCGGTGGCCCGGTGAAGGAGGGCACGCAGCTCGACGTCGGCGGTACCGAGGTCGGTTTCTGCTGCGGCAACTGCAAAGGCAAGGTCGAGAAGGCCAGCGCTGACGAGCAGGTCGCTCTGGTGTTCGGCAACGTCGAGAAGGGTTTTGCACCCGCGGCCAAGTAGGGTCGGACCAGGTTTCGCGTAGGTTTCGCGTAGGTTTCGCGTAGGTTTCGCCGCATTTGCAGGCCCGGAACTGGCCTAGGTCGTTCTCCGGCTTGATGGAATACTCCGCATCGAAGTGGGCTTCCCCTTCGGTGCGGAGTTTTTTTGTCCATGCGTGTGTTTCTCTCGGCGGGTGAACCCTCTGGCGACCACCATGCCGCTGCGCTCGTGCGTGCGATCAAGGCCCGACAGCCCGACGTCGAGTGCGTCGGGCTGGGTGGGCCGTGCATGGCTGCGGAGGGTTGCCGGCTGATTGCCGATCTGACGCAGCTGGCGGTGATGTGGTTTCTCCGCGTGCTCCTCAATCTTCACCGGTTCGTCGATCTGGCCCGCCGCGCCGAGAGGAGCTTTCTCGACGCCCGTCCCGACGTCTGCGTGCTCGTCGATTTCCCCGGCTTCCACTGGTGGCTGGCATGGCGTGCCAAGCGGCACGGGATCCCGGTGGTCTTCTACTGCCCGCCACAGATATGGGCCTGGGGCAGCTGGCGAATCCAGAAGATGCGGCGGCTCGTCGACCATGTGCTCTCCGCGCTCCCCTTCGAGCACGATTGGTTCGTCGCCCAGGGCATGTCGAGCACCCTCGTCGGCCACCCGTTCTTCGACGAGCTCCACGCGGCCCAGTCCGCCGCGGCCGGTTCCCGTGGCCCGGCGTCAGCTTGTCACGACCATGCGGCGGATCGCCCCGAGCGACCCATCGTGCTTTTGCTACCCGGCTCCCGTGGCCAGGAGATCGAGGCCAACCTTGACACGATCCTGCGGGCTGCCGCGGGAACGGCCCAGCGGGTGCCCGAAGCCCGTTTCGTGGTCGGAGCTCTCAACGACAAACATGCCGCGCGGGTGCAGCAGACGATTCACTCTCTCGGCCCCACGCTCGACGGCCTCGATCTTCGCGTGGAGACAGGCCGCACGCGGAGCCTGATGCGCGAGGCAGTGTGTGCGATCGCGGTGAGTGGATCAGTGTCGCTCGAACTGCTTGCGGCGCGGGTGCCGACTGTCATCGTCTATCGGATCGGAGGCTTCGCCCACGTGGTGCAGAGCTGGTTTCGTCACGCCCGCTCCATCACGCTCGTCAACCTGCTGGCGGCACGGGAGCCGATCGGGCCGACGCGGCCTGAGTGGTGGCCGCCGCGAGAGGTCGTTCCCGCCGACCCGGAGGCAATCTTTCCGGAGTATCTGGCGGTGCAGGATCCGGCGGCCCACGTCGCCGGCCACGTCGTGGAATGGCTCACGCAGCCGAAGGCTCGGGAAGCCGT
>CAYSPN010000427.1:0-5000 GCA_964432895.1 uncultured Candidatus Kuenenia sp. | reverse complement strand
GATCAAGTTTCTGAAGGAACACGGCATGCCGCTGGGCGACCTCGAAGACGAGGCGATGGCGAAGGTGCTGCTCGTCGGTCAGGACCAGGTCCTGATCGAGAACCTCAAGAAGCAGCTGCCGGTCGAAAAGTCGTTCAAGATTCAGGTGGCGGCCAGTGGCTTCGAGGCTGGCATCCAGGCCGAGAGCTTCCATCCCGACTGCATCGTGGTGGACTACTCGATCGGCCGGATCGACGCCCAGCAGATCTGCCAGAACCTGCGCCGCAATCCGGAGTATGCCGACACCATCGTGATCGCCCTGCTTCCGGACGACGGATCGCAGATCACGGTGGATCGGGCCCACGTCAACGAGAGCTTCAAGAAGCCGTTCGACGTCGCTCTGCTGGCCGAGCGTCTCCGCACGCTGATCGGCGCCCGCAAAGAGCTGGTCTGACACCAGCGGGAAATGTCCAACCCCATAGCCGAGGGCCGGCGTGTCGCAGACACGCCGGCCCTTGTGCGTTACCATGCTCCCCATGAGCACTCCCCATGGCATTCGCATGATCGACGTCGGTAGCAAGCCGGTGACGGTCCGCACCGCCAGGGCCTCGGCTCGCCTGCGGGCGTTGCCAGAGACGATCCGCCGGATCCAGGCCCAAGAACTCGACAAGGGTGACGCCATCGCCACGGCCCGTCTCGCCGGCATCATGGCGGCCAAACGCACGAGCGACATCGTGCCGCTGTGCCATCCGCTGCCGCTGGATTCGGTGGAGATGTCGATGGCCTTCAAGGAGCCGGGATGCGTCGTGATCGAGGCGGTGGTGCGGGCGACGGCCCGCACGGGAGTCGAGATGGAGGCGCTGACGGCAGTCACCGCCGCGGCCCTGGCCATCTATGACATGTGCAAGTCCATCGATCGAGGCATGTCGATCGAAGCCATCCACCTCGAAGAAAAGACGGGTGGCAGCCGCGGCGACTACGTCCGCTCCTGAACCGTCGTCTCGGCCAGGATTGGCTCCAACTCTTCGACGAAGTCCCGCACGTCCTTGAACTCGCGATAGACGCTGGCAAACCGGACGTAGGCCACCGTGTCGAGGGCTTTGAGCAGCTCCATCAGCCGCTCGCCGAGCACGCCGCTCGGCACCTCCGTCTCGTAGCTGCCATACAGCTCCGCTTCGAGCGCCGACACCACGCCCTCGATGTCGTCCTCGGTCACCGGCCGCTTCCAGCACGCCTTGGCCAGTCCCCGCTTGATCTTGTCGCGATCGAAGGGCTCCCGATCGCCCCCCTTCTTCACGACGGAGAGCAGTTGGCGTTCCACCCGCTCGTAGGTTGTGAACCGCCGCCGGCAGCCGACACATTCCCGGCGGCGCCGAATGGAGGCGCCGTCGTCACCGGCGCGTGAATCGATCACACGGTCGTTGTCGGCGCGGCAGAAGGGGCATCGCATGGGCGGGGTCCTCCACTGTCGACGGTGAACTCCGCGACAGGCTTCGGCAGGGGCATCGTAGAGGCTGGCCTGGAAAACCGGCAAGTCGGCCGACTGGTCGAAGCACAGAGCCGCGTCATTCCGACTCGGCATCCCCTTCGTTTGCCGGTGCGTCGTCGGGCTTGGCATCGCGAACCAGCTTCCAGTCGCGGCGCTGCCGGGATGATGGGATATCCATGGCCTTGCGGTATTTCGTCACGGTCCGGCGGGCCACGGTGATCCCCTGCTTGCCAAGGATCTTGATCAGATCGTCGTCGCTGTAGGGCTTGTCCTTCGGCTCGTTGTCGATGATTTCCTGGAGTTTGACGCGGACGGTGTCCCAGGCCACTTCGTCGCCATCGGCGCTGACGGTGCCGCCCACGAAGAACCTCCGCAGCGGGTAGAGTCCACGTGGCGTCTGGAGCCATTTGTCGTCGACGGCCCTGCTCACGGTCGTGACGTGCATCCCGATGCGGTCGGCGATCTGTTGCATCTTGAGCGGCTCGATCGCCTCGGGCCCCTCGGAGAGGAACCGCGTCTGGTGATCGACGATCGCCTGGGTCGTCTTCAGCAGCGTGCTGCGGCGCTGCTCGATCGACTCGATAAGCCACTGGGCCGCGTTGATCTTGCGCTTGATGTATTCACGGGTGGCCGCGGGAGTGGTGGGGGAATGGAGCATCTCGCGGTAGGTGGGGCTGATCCGCAGGTTCGGGAGATCGACCTCCTCGAGCCGCACCTTCCACACTCCGTCGGGCTGCTGGTCGACGTAGACATCGGGTTTGACGACGGGCACAAAGGGCTGCGTGAACACGGCCCCCGGCTTCGGCTTGAGCCCGTGGAGTTGCTCCCGTAACCCCTCGATCTGCTCGATCGTGAAGCCTGTCTTGCGGACGATCAGCGGCAGCCTGTTGCCGGCGAGGTCTTCAAGGTGATCGGAGACGAGCCTGCGCAGCTGCCGCGCATGCGGCATCTCGGGGCGGATTTGCAGGAGCAGGCACTCCTTCAGATCGCGGGCGCCGACGCCCGGAGGATCCATCCCCTGGACGACCGCAAGCGCCTTCTGAAGCTGGGAGAGCTGTTCTTGCGGCCCATCCGGGTCGATCAATTCCTCGAGCGGCATGGGCAGGTAGCCATTGATGTCGAGGTTGTAGATGATCTTGTCGGCGGCCTGCCGTTCGGCCTCGCTGAGCTCGTAGTTGGAAAGCTGGTCGTGGAGGTGGTCGGAGAGGGTTTCTGGCCGCTCGGCCATGTTGGCCATGGCGTCGAGGTAGCGATCGCCGGCCTCATCGATCTGAGACGCCGAGGGGCGGCTCCGATCGTCGTCGGAATCCGGGTAAAGGTTCGTCCAGTCATAAGACCGTTCGAAGTCGGCCTGATTGGCGTGCTCCTGGTCCACGATGAGCGGCCGCTCGTCGACCGTCTTGGCCGATGCCTCTTGCCCCTGCTCCGACAGGCCACCGGTCGCATCCGCCGCCGTCGCCCCGCCGGCCGCCTCGTCGAGCCCCGGCTCATCGACCTCGAGGGTCTCGTTGTTCTGGATCTCCTGCTCGATCCGCTCCTCGAGCGCCATCACGGGCAGTTGCAGGATCTCCATCGACTGGATCATGCGCGGCGCAAGCATCTGCTTTTGCGCCATCCGCATTTCCTGGCCGAACGACATCCGCATGGCTGATTCTTTCTTCGCGCGCTACCGACTCACGGGAATCACCGGCGGCTATGCACCGGCTGATCGCGTGGCACGAGCATCATCGACGCCTCCTGCCACAGCCAACCAAGCATACCTTGTTTGGGGACGCCCTACAGCTTCTGTCGACTGGAGATCGCGTCGGCGAGCATTTCACGATTGGCCTGCTGCAGCGAGGCTCCCACGGTGAGACCGCGAGCCAGCTTGGTGATCACGACCGGCAGTCCGGCCAGCCGTCCGGCGATCACGAGCGCCGTGCCGTCCCCTTCGACGTTGGGCGTCGTGCCCATGATCACCTCGCGGAAGCCTCCCTGCTTCACCCGCTCGACGAGCCGGTCGATGGTGAGCTTATCGGGGCCGTTTCCCTCCAGTGGCGCGACCCGGCCCCGCAAGACATGGTAAAGACCTCGATAGCCACCAGCCTCTTCCAGGGCCAACAGGTCACGGACCTGCTCCACCACGCAGAGCAGGCCGCGGTCTCGCTTGGGATCGCGGCAGATCGCGCATTCGTCTTCTTCCGCCAGATTGAAGCATGTCTTGCAGGGACGGAGGTTTTCCTTCACGGCGCGGATGGCATCAGCGAACGCGAGTGCCTCGGCCCGCGACATGCCAAGCACGTGATACGCCAGTCGTTCCGCCGACTTCCGGCCGATGCCGGGCAGGTCGGCGAAGTAATCGATGAGCCGTGCAACCGGGCCACGTTCTTCAGCCATCGATGCCTCCATAGCCTTCGCCAGCGTCGTCATCCTGTGCGGCGGCGTGGTCGCGTTCGTCAACGTGCGCCGTGGTGGCCCCCGCGGAACCGTCGGCTGCCTGCGCCACCGCCGGCTGGACTGCTAAAGCCGGCTGCGACCTGGGCGGCTCCACCTTGCGAACCGCGGCGTCGAACAGCGTGCGAACGTGGGCCACCATCGGATGCTCCGCCACATCCCGCAGCATGGCAGCCTGCGACATGATCGGTCTGCCGCGCTCGGCCGCCACAGGTGCACGGCCATCGGACTCAGCAGCTCGAGCCGCTGGCTCGGGCGACGAGTCGATCACCAGGCTGTGCCGCACGGCGCGGCCGGCGAACTCGGTCAACGCACGCGTCAGTCCGGCGGCAATCTCCGGCCGCCTGAGAAACGAGGCAGCGTTGCCTGCCGACCCCGGCAGCACCACCTCCAATACGTCGTCCCGCCACGCCGCGCGGCTGGCCAGGTCCGCGAAGTCGACCGCCAGTCCGCCCACGGCTTCGGCGCCGCGCCGCCAGGCATCGAGCGGATCGGCAGGGAGGCTGGGCATCTCCGCTGGAAGGGCAGCCGATACGGGTGGGACCTGGTGCGGCAGGCTGCCTTCTGAGTCCGCCGGGCGCGGCGGGTCGGCGATCTCGACGGCCCCGGCTTCCTCGGAGCGGTTGGCCGAGACAGTCTCAGGACGGGCGACGACCGGGGCCGGCGGGGTCAGTTCGGTCGTTTTTTTTTCGCGCATCGGCTCAGCCGGCCGAGCCGTCGGGGCTGGCCGAGCCGTCGGCGCCGGTCGGGCCACCGGAGCGGTCATCGCCGCTGGCTCCGTTCCAACCCGCGTTCCAACCAGTGCCACAGCGTCCGCCAGGCTGTCGAGGTCTTCCAGGCTCGCCAGCCTCACGATGGCCATCTCGGCGAGCACGGCCGCATGGCCACTCGACCGCATGCGTCCGAGCGCGTGGTCGATGATCTGCAGCATGGCCAGGAGCGTGGTGGTGCCGGTCTCGCGGCCAATCACGGCCAGATCCACGCCAAGTCCATCGCCCTGCAGCATCAGTTCGGCACCGCAGCCGACGCTGGCCAGCAGGCTGTCGCGCAGTGCCGCCATCACCTGCTCCAGCACCCCGCCGGGGTCGGCGCCGCCAGC
>CAYSPN010000426.1:0-4471 GCA_964432895.1 uncultured Candidatus Kuenenia sp. | reverse complement strand
TGATCGAGGTGGAGACTCAGCGGCCTGAATGGCAAGCCATCCAAAGGCTCCATGCAGACATCGACCTGCTCGAAGGCAACAAGCCAGCGGCGATCCAACGGCTCCAGCGTGCCATGGAACTGGGGCCGGGGCGGGACGAGCTCGAACGCGAGGTGGCGGCGCTGCTGGGCAAAATAGGCGGGGCCGGCACGAGGTGACACGCATGGTCAAGGTGCTCGCCGACACGGAGAACCACTGCATCCGCCGATATGATCCTGCCAAGGAGACGAACCTGCGACGCGCTCTCGCCATTCTGCGGCGAGAGGGAGCGCGGTCCTGCGCGGTTCGTCTTCAGAGCGCCCTGGGTTGGCGGCGCCTGACGCTGCTCGTATCGGACGTCGGCGATCCGCAGCCGGTCGTGGAATCGGTCCCGTCGCTGAAGACTGTGGAACTTGTTGAATCCGATATGGAACGGTATCTGTCGCTGCGGCCCGAGCAGGATCCGGATCTTGTCCGGCGTCGGTTCCGCTGCGGGCAGCGGTGCATCGCGGTCCTCCGCGACGATCGTGTTGTTGGCGCGAGCTGGACGGCCACCGGCCAGGTCGAGGTCGTGTTTCTGCATGCCATGCTCCATGTGAGTCCCGGCACGATCTACATCTACGACACGTTCGTGGATCCCCGGTATCGCGGGCATGGGATCTCGCCCGCGCTGACCGAGGAAATCCGACGGATCGCCGGCACGGCAGGCGATCAAACCCTCCTCCGCGGCGTCTTTCCCGCAAACAGGCCGGCCATGCGGGCGAATGCCAAGAGTGGATTCAAGCCGGCCGGGGAAATCGGCTCGATCAGGATCGGCTCCTGGCAACGCTGCTATGCACGCACGAAGCTTCCGCTCCGGTTCTGCCAACTGGCCTGAAAGGCGGCCGTCGCCGCCTGCGCTCACACGCGGCTGCGGCGTCCCCACGGCGGCTGTGCGACGGGGTCCGCACGCGCCAACACGGGGCAGTCGGCACAGCGCACGACCTTGAGGCTACAGACTTCCAGGCCGCAGCGCACGGTCTGGCCAAGCAGCCCCAGAGATACGCGGTCCAGCCGCTGCGTGTCGGGCCCCTTTACCAGCACCACGTCGCCGGGCCGGACGCGGGCCCGCACAAGTTCGATCGCCCTCGCCACGCTCCGTCCGGCATCATCGAACTGGTCCCGCGTGAACCCTGCGCTCCGCACGCCCACGGCGTAGCGGTCGGCTCCGCCGCCCAGGAAGACCGCATACGTCGCCGTGCGGGCGATGCGGGCGCCGATCTCGCGGTAGATGGGGCCCATGCTACCGGGCGGCTCCGAAACATCGCCCATCACGACCATCTTGCGTGCCACGGGAATGGCGGCGAGCGTATCGAGCGCCGCATGCACGGTTTCAATCGCCGATTTGAAGTCGTCACGGAGCACATACACTCCATCAGCTCCGCGGACGAGCTGCATGCGGCCGGGTGTTGGCGGAACGGCCGCCAGCCGCTCCACAATCGTGCCCACAGGGATTTCCCGCTCCAGGCCGATGGCAATGGCGGCAAGCGCCGGATAGGCCATATGCCGCCCAAACCATGGCACGCAGACCGTGTGCGTGCCCGCGGGCGTATCCACTTCGAGCCGCATGCCGTCCGGCCAGTCCAGATCGGCCGAGACCGCACGCACGTCGCAGCCGGCGGAGAACCCGAACGTCACGACACGCGCCGCCGTCCGCGTGCGCATCCACAGGACGTTGGGATCGTCACCGTTGAGCACGGCGAGACCGTCGGCGGGCAGTGCGGCGGCCATCATCGACTTCTCTTCGCGGGTCACCTCGAGGGTGCCGAGAGAGCGGTGGTGTTCGCTGCCCACCCCCGTGACCACGACGATATCCGGACGTACCGCGTTCGCATACGGCTGCATCTGTCCCGGATGGTCGATGCCCACCTCCATGACGGCGTAGCGGCGGAACGGATTCATCCGGAAGACGCCGATCGCAACGTGCGAAAGGAAGTTGGCTGCCGCAAGGGAGGCGGGGTCCAGACCGAGCACGGCGGCAACCGCGCGGGCGGTGGACGTCTTGGCGTAGGAGCCCACTACGGCGACCGTCGTCGTGCGGCGACCGAGAAGGCGGCGGTGCGCTCCCGCGAGGGGCCGCAGGATCGGCCACGCGGTGTTGAAAACGCTCTTCGCGAATTCCAGCCGGCCGACCGGCGAGCGAAGCAGCGCCGGGATGTCGCTAGCTCGATAGCGCATGGTTCGACATCTCCGGGGACCGCTCCAGAAACAGCGCAGCCCAGACCTGCAGGCTCAGGACAAGCATCAGGAGCTCCCCGTTGGTGGCGCGAGCCTCGCTTTGCTGCCGCAAGAGCCGATGCACCCGCGCCGGCTCGAAGAAGCCGGCCCGCCGCAATCCGGAGTCGGACAGCAGCTCCGCTGCGAACGGGGGGAGCGGTTCCCGGAACCACTCGTTGATGGGCCCCGACATGGCCCGCTTGCGGCTCCGGAGGACCGCTGCGGGCACGGTGTCTTTGACGGCATCCCTGAGCACGTGCTTCTCCCGGAGGCCTCGCAGCTTGATGTGCGGCGGAATCCGGGCGGCAAGCTCGCACAGCTCGTGGTCGAGGAACGGCACACGTGCCTCTACGGAGTGGGCCATAGTGGACCGGTCGAGGGATTGCACGATGGAGGCGGGCAGTCGCACGGTCTGGTCAAGGTACTCGAGTTGGCAGTGCGGGTCCCAGTCCGCGAACGCGTCAGGGAGCCGGACGGGCACGGCAGGCTGCGGCGCGGCGAGCACCTCCCGCCAGCCGTCGGTGAACAGATCAATCGGCGCCAGGCTGCCGCGGGCACGGCCAGGACGTTTCTGGAGCCAGGCGGCGAAGCGGATGTCGCTGCTCTGCGGCCATTCCGCGAGGACGGCGGCCGCGCCGGGCCACCGGTCACGCACCACGGCATTGCGGCCAACCGCGCGGACCGCTCCGGCAGGCAGAATGTCTGCCATGCGAAGCAGCTTGTCGGCGCGATACCACGAGTACCCGCCGAGGATCTCGTCCGAGCCCTCACCCGTGAGCACGGTCTTCACATGCCGGCCGGTCTCGCGAGCCAGCAGCAGCCGTATGAGCGTGATGCCGAGCATGTCGGGCGTTTCCGCGAACCAGACGGCCGTCGGAACGCCCTTCAGCACGCCGGCCTCGCACCACACCGGCTCCCACTCGCACGCGTCGGGTGTTGGCGCGATGCCGTCGGCGCGGAACTCGTCGAAGTCCGGCGACCGGAAGCGGAGCGAGAATGCCCGAACGGGCTGAGAGACGTGACGCCTCATGGCGGCGAGAACGGCGTTCGAGTCGATACCGCCGCTCAGCCACGCGCCAACGGGGACTTCGCTGCGGAGGTGGACCGCCACGGTCTCGTCGAGTTTGGCGCGGAACGCGCCGGCCCAGTCCTCCGGGCTTGTGCGGACGTCGTATGCCGAGCGGTGGGGGAAGGAAGGCTCCCAGTACCTGTCGAGATTGAGTCGTCCGTTCTCGTACACCAGGGAATGCCCGGGCGGCACCTGCCGGATTCCCTCGAACAGCGTGGCGTCGCCGGGCACGAACCCATACTGGATGAGGCGGGCCAGCGCGGCGGCATCGATCCCTCGCGCTGCGGCGGGATGCTGCAGGATGGACTTGGCTTCGGAGGCGAACAGGAACGCGTTGCCCGTGTCGGACCAGCAAAGCGGCTTGATCCCGAACCGGTCACGCGCCAGGACGAGCCGTCGCCCCGGCGCGTCGAGCAGGGCGAAAGCGAACATGCCGCGCAGCCGGGACAGGGACTGCGTGCCGTGCTGCTCGAAAAGGTGCAGGATCACTTCCGTGTCGGAGTCCGTGCGGAAACGGTGGCCGGCCTGCTCCAGCTCGCGGCGTAGCTCGATGTGGTTATAGATCTCCCCGTTGCAGACGAGCGCCAGCGTGCGATCCTCGTTCCAGATGGGCTGCTCGCCGTTGGTGAGGCCGATGATCGCGAGGCGTTGGAAGCCGAGCCCGTATCCGGGGCCGACGGCCAGGCCGCGGCTGTCGGGCCCTCGATGCCGGATCGCTTCGCACATCGCACGCAGCGTCGCCTCATCCGGAACGCAGTCCGGCGAGCTGGGCACGATTCCGCAGATTCCGCACACGCTTTGGGCTCCGACCATACCGCAGTCTGTAAACCACGCAGTCAACGGTAGCAGCGTGCGACAGGCAAGTCAGCACCCTTGCGTGATTAGCGGATTCGTACTCGCTTCTGTCTGGGAACGTGATTCTGAGGCACCGATGAATCATGACCCGCGTCGCGAAACGAATACGCCCGGCAGGACTCGAACCTGCAGGCTGCGCTCCGGCGTCGCGATCCCTTCGGGCCTCGCTCCGCCACTGGATCCCTCTTATATAAGCCCCGCCGGGAACCGACCGTGCACCCTCGGATCCGCCGTGGCAATCCCATCGGGCGAGCCACGCCCACAGAAACCTAG
>CAYSPN010000425.1:0-2925 GCA_964432895.1 uncultured Candidatus Kuenenia sp. | reverse complement strand
ATTGTCGACCGCATCGCCCACGAGCGAGAGAAAGTCGACGACCTGATCCGGCCGGATGCCCCAGTCGACGAGCAGTTCCTCCGCGCCGAAGAGGGCGTTGTTCCGCAGGTTCAACAGCCGCACGTGGTCGCCCAGCAGCTGCCGCGCGTCTTTGTCGGATGTGGCGATGACGCAGTCGCCACCCGCCGCGACGGTGCGGACGGCGAGCGTGGCCAGCAGGTCGTCGGCCTCGAAGCCGGACCTTTCAAGGCACGGAATGCCCATCACATCAAGCAGTCGCCTGATCAGCGGAACCTGCGGCACGAGGTCGGCGGGCATCTCCGCGCGGGTGGCCTTGTAGGCGGCAAATTTCTCATGGCGAAACGTCGGGCCGGGCGCATCGATGGCGCAGACGAGATAGTCGGGCTTCTTCTTCTCGATGATGTCGAGCAGGTCACGGGCGAAGCCAAACACGGCCGACACGGGCGTGCCGTCGGGCGACGCCATCTCCGGCAGCGCATGAAAGAGCTGGTAGACCCGCGAGAACGTGTCGATCGCCCAGACCGTCTTCCCGCGCAGATCGGGATCGGGCGTCGAAGCGGAGGCTGTATCAGTCAGCATGAATAGTTCCAGGGGCGGTAGAAGCATACCGGCAACCGAACACTTCACGCGACGGTTCGGGGCTGCCCATGCCCCGTCGCCGGACATTCGCTACGGGCATCCTGCCCTTCGCTCACTCGATGCTGACTGCGCTCCGGCATCCTGCCTGCGCTGGTCAGCAACGCCGGCTCTCGGGACATGGGCAGCCCCTCACGGATTTATCAAGGCCCGTAGTGAATACGGGAGCAGGGGATCGGCGGAAGCTCGAGGAGCTGGCTTCATGAAAAACACGACATCCTGTCGCCACGGCAGGCGGATGCCTGTCCTCAGCCAGTCGCTTGGCGGGCCTCCGCCCGCTGGTGCTAACCCGGCCGGCTGTGTTCACGAAAAACATCGCATCGTGCGATTTTTTCTTTGCGGGCCTCCGCCCGCTGGTGCTAACCCGGCCCTCCGGGCCTGGCGCACAGCATCCCGTCGCTAACGCTCAGGGCTTTTATGATTCCCGCTGCATCCGTGAGGGGCTGCCCGTGTCCCGAGAGCCGGCGTTGCTCGGGCACCGATCCGCCGCGGATTGGTCGTCGCAGGCAGGATGCCGGAGCGCAGTCAGCATCGAGCGAGCGAAGGCCATGGATGGCCGTAGCGAGCGTCCGGCGACACGGCATGGGCAGCCCCGAACCGTCGCGGAAAGCAGAGTCAATCGCCGCTCGGTGGTTCGTACTCGAAGTCTTTCCACTTCATCGCGCGGCGGAAAGGCTCGATGCGGAGCACCACTTCGCCGTTCTGGAAGATCCGCACCGTGCCGCTGGTCTCGCTCACCGCCACCGCCACGCTCCGTGTGCGGCGGGTGATGGCGGCCGCGGCCCAGTGCCGCGCGCCGAGCCCCTTCGCCACCGAGACATTCTCCGCCGATGCGTCGATATAGCGGGCGGCTCCCTCCACCGTGCCATCAGGGCCGACGACGAAGGCGCCGTCGAGTTGGGCGATCTCCTTGATGCCCTCCCGCACGCGGGGATCGGTGAGCTTCCGTTCCGAGCGGCTGTAGCCGCGCACGGGATCGAAGCCCGTGCTGTGGCTCGACTGCATCACCTTGCGGGTGTCGCCCACCACGAAGAGCGTGCCGACGGGCTTTCCTTCACGGCCCTCGCGGCCAATTTCCACCGCGAGGTCGACGACCATCTTGAGCGTCTCGAGAGGCACCTTCGTTTCGAGGTTGCGAAGGTCGCGGCTAGTGAGCTGGCCAAGATGCTCCTCGAGACGGAGCACGCTGACCGAGTCGATCGTGCCTGCCTCGAAGCCGCTGTAGATCGCCACCACCTGGGCCTCCGGCGCGATCATCTCAGCGGCCACACACTCGAGCAGCGCCTGCGTGAGCCGTTCGTGAACCGGCAGGCCCGCCACATCGAGCGGCACGCCACGGAGACCGTGATCCGAGACGCCGGCCAGATGGGCGCCGTCGTCGGCCGCCACCAGCATGGGAGCTGCTCCGGCGAAGCTCCGCACCCGCTCCCAGTCGAGCCGCTGCTCGACGAGGAGCAGCATCGCCTCGGAGGCCGTGGCCTCGTACAGCCGCGCTGCCACGTCGAGAAGCTGTTCCAGCTGTTGGGAAAGGTTGACGGAGGTCATCGCGGCGCATCCTGGGCAGATCCCGCGCCGTGGCCGACACGATGCCGCCACACGTCCTCGGCCAATGATGCTCAGCCGACCCAACCGCACACGGTTCTGCGACGTTGAGCCTACGGGGTGGACACCGCCGGTTCAAGAATCCACCGTCGATCGCGCGATGAACCGCGTTATCGGCGGATTGCCGGACGCGGCGATTTTTCGCCCGCCGGCGATCCTGTCGCGGGCTGATCCGCCAGCCGCGACTCCGGTGTCACTTTCATCGGGTCGGCCTTCATCGGGCCATGGAACGCGGCGATCCCGCCTGGCAGCACGGTGCCCCAGGCCCGTTCCTGGTAGATCGTAAGGGCATGGAGGGCGTGGCCGAGAGGGCCGATCTTCCAGTCGCGCGACGGCTCGCGGGCCAGCGAGGCGGTGAGGAACTCCACCGCCGCCGTCACGCGGGGCTGGAACAGCAACTCCTGATCGAGCGAGGCCACGAGCCATTCGAGAATGTGGCCGGTTGTCTGGATCTTGCGGTCGATGTCGTCGTCGCGGTCGGCCGGGTATTTGAACCACTCGGTGCTGAAGGAGCCGTCGCGGTTTTGGAGTTTCGTGAGCGTGAACTGCTGGTAATCGCGGACGAACTTGTCGGCTCGCAGATAGACGCCGTCGAGCTGGCCCGTGGCCCGTAGCCGCCGCTGGCAGCCGTAGGCGAGCCCAAACAGCCGATGCGTGCCGCCGCAG
>CAYSPN010000424.1:0-3380 GCA_964432895.1 uncultured Candidatus Kuenenia sp. | reverse complement strand
CGCCCTCCGCAAGACGACGCCTTTCCGGGAGGTGCCGATCCGGCTCTACGTCCGCGGCCGCACGAAGGAGGAGAAGGACGAGTAGGAGCACCGTTAACGGAACGCCGCACGCTTTCCCTTGCTTGCGCTGCGGGCTTGGATAGGGAGCGGGCTTGGATAGGGAGCGGGCCTGGTTGAGCAAGGGAAACACCCTCGTCCCGTGCCCATGCAAGCCCGAAGCGCAAGCGAGGGACCCTGACTCCCCATGCAAGCCCGAAGCGCAAGCGAGGGACATCAACTTCATGGCACGCAAAGCTCTTCCACCAACGCCACCTGTCGCGCAGTGAACGGCACGACGCCGTCGAGAAGCTCCGGCTCCTCAATCTCCTCCGGAACGAGCCGCCGCACGATCTCTTCGGCTAAGCGCGTGATACCGGCGCCGCTGATGGCGCTCGTCCACACCGCGCCAACCGTCGCAGCTGCAACGGCCCCGCCAGCGAGATCGGCCTTCGACGCCACCAGTAGTTCGCGGTCTGAGGACGATGCCGGCCCGACCATGCCGACCTGCCGACCATCGACAACGCGGAGCACAAGATCGGCCCCCTCACGGGCGGCGACCGCCCGGGCGATCCCGGCCCGCTCGACGCCCGTCACACTGACGCCCGTGGCTACGTCCTCCCGCAGCCCGGCCGTGTCGACCAGATCCACCTCCCAGCCATCGAGGACGACACGCGTTTCCAAAAGATCGCGGGTGGTGCCCGGCTCGGGCGACACGATGCTCCGGGCGTGACCTGCCAACGCATTCACGAGGCTGCTCTTGCCGGCATTGACACTCCCCGCGAGCACGACCCGCCAGGGCCGCGTGAGCCGCAGGCCGACACGCGCCGCACGGCCGAGCCGGTCGAGGGCGACCCTCGCCTCGTCCACGCCACCTTTTGCAACGAGGCCCCCCACTCGCACAAGCTCCGCATCGAGCCCGCCGGCCATCTGCCGCGACAGGATCCTCGCCGCCTTCGGCCCGCCGGCGATGGCGAGCGCCTCGCGGGCCTCGACCTCGATCTCCGGGGTGCCGCCCGACCGCAGCCACTCCGGCCACGCCTGCCTCATAGCCCCGAGTTGCTCGAGGCTCGTGATGACCGCCTCGGATGCCGCGAGCCCGCCATGGCAATGGATCTCAAGGTCGTCTGTTGCACGCCGAACGACGACCAGTTCTTCGCCCGGCCCGTCCGCAGCACCGGTCCACCGGCCAAACACGACCGCCCCGCGAGGCCGTCCCTCCAGGGGACTGCCTCGCGGCACGAACAGCCGTGCGACGCATTCCTGGGCGCCCGGCCCCGCCGCTCCCACCACCGCCAGGGCACCGCGGCCCACGGGCGTGAGCAAGGCCACCCTCACCGCATCACGGCCCACTGGCCGGCCGTCGTCATGATGGCTAGAACCTTTCGAGCGTTGATCGCCCTTCAACCCGTTCACGGAGTTCGTAGCCATGGCTGACTGGATCGAAGAAGGTTCAAAGGCGCCCGATTTCACGCTGCCGACGCACGACGGCACGAAGCTCAAGCTGTCGAGCCTCAAGGGCACGCCAGTGGTCCTCTATTTCTACCCCAAGGACGACACGCCCGGCTGCACGAAGGAGGCCTGCGGCTTCCGCGATGCGAAGGCCGACCTTGCGAAGCATAAGGCCGTGGTCCTGGGCGTGAGCCCCGACGGACCTGAGAGCCACGAGAAATTCCGCCTGAAATACAAACTGCCGTTCACCCTCCTGGCCGACGTCGACCACAAGGTCGCGGAAAAATACGGCGCCTGGCGCGAGAAAAATATGTACGGCAAGAAATCGATGGGCATCGCGAGAAGCACCTTCATCATCGATGCCGCCGGCACTGTGGCCAAGGTGTTCAAGGCAGTGAGGGCGGATGGCCATGCGGAACAGGTTCTGGAGGCGGTCGCGACGCTGCCGCCTGCACGGAAGGCATAACCGTCACCACACGCCAGTGAGGGCCTCCGGAACCTGCGTCCGCCGCTGCCAAACGGCGGCCCGCGAAACAGGGCGGTGCATACTTGCGAGCCGGATCCCCCGGCTGGGAACAAGGAGCACCATGCAGTCATTCCTCGCCAAGTGCGCCGCTCTGGGTATCGTCGCGGGCGGCTTCACCCTCACCGGCGACGTGGGGCGGCTCGCGGAACGCGGCCAACGGCTCCTTGATGCCCGCACCGTGCCGTCGGAAACACCCGCGGAGCCGATGAACGACGGGCACGCTGCCTCGGCCCAGGCCGCCGAAGCTCCACCGTCAGCCGCGGCCCCTGTCATGGCATCGCAGCCCGCCGGCCAACTGGCCACGACCGCACCTCCAGCAACGCCCGCCCTTGCCTCCGCGCGGTCACTGCCCAGCGTTCCGCTCCTCGACGCACCGATCGGGCGAGCCGTCGCTGTGCCGGCACCGCCTCCCAAGGGGCCCGACAGCATCGATCTTCGTCACGTGCCCGCAGGAAGTCGGATGCTCGTCTGGGTACGACGGTCTGGCTCCACGGGCCGATCCAGGTCAATAGACCTGATCGCGCTGGATCTCATCGATCCGAACACCGGCGAAGCGCTCGAGCATCGCCATGCCGCGATGACCCACGGCAGCGAGGGCACGACGGTGCACGCGGCTCCCCGCCGTGTGGTGATCACGCGCGACGCCACCGGCCGGATCGCCAAGGCCGCGATGCTCCGAGTCACGCCGCTCCACGGCGTCCTCGGGCTCGGGAGCGAGGAAGCGATCGGCACGGTACTGGCGCTCGACGTCCAGGCCCGGTGAGATTCGGCGTCACGCCTCTTCGCCGGCTTCCTGTGCCTCACGATCGCTCGACCAGCCGACCCGCTTCTTGGAGAGGCCGATCTTCCGCTCGTCGGTGTCGACGCGGAGAATCTTGACCTCGAGCGGATCGCCAACCTTCACGACATCTTCGGCGTTCTCGATCTTGTCCTCCGAGAGTTCGGAGATGTGCAGGAGGCCTTCCAGACCATCCTCTAATCCCACGAATACGCCGAAGTTGGTGATCTTCGTGACGGTGCCCTTCACGACGTCACCCGTCTTGTATCGCTGCGGAATGTCCGTCGACCACGGATCATCGGCCATCTGCTTGAGGCCCAGCGCGATCCGGCGACGCTGCTGATCGACCGAGAGCACCTTGCACTCGACCTCGTTGCCCTTGTCCAGCATCTCGCTGGGATGCGTCACCTTCCGCGTCCACGACATGTCGGTCACGTGGAGCAGGCCATCGATGCCATCGTCGATCTCGATGAAGGCGCCGTAGTTGGTGAGGTTCCGAACCACGCCCTTGACGATCGCGCCCGGCGGGTAGTCGGCGGCCACCTTCTCCCAGGGATTCTGCTGGGTCTGCTTCATGCCCAGCGAGAT
>CAYSPN010000423.1:0-4338 GCA_964432895.1 uncultured Candidatus Kuenenia sp. | reverse complement strand
CATGAAGCCGATCAGCACGCTGCGGAAGCCGCTGGAGTCGGTCAACCTGAAGACGAAGCAGATCGAGGAGGCCGCCTATGAGCGGAGCGACGTGTGTGCGGTCAGCGCCTGCAGCGTGATCGTGGAGAGCGTCGTTGCCTTCGAGGTGGCGGCTGCCCTGGTGGACAAGTTCGGCGGAGACAGCGTGGAGGAGATGCGGGCCCGGTGGAAGCTCTACCACGACTTGGCGCGGAGTCGGTAGAGGGATCGTGACGCGAGAGATTGGCGGGTCGCTGGAGGCGATCCGGTTTCTGGCACGGAACAGATCCGACAGGGAACAGGGATGTTCATCGAACGGTCGGCAGCACGGATTCAACTGGCGCGCACGCTTTTCGTGCTGCTTGCGGTCCTGCCCTGCGCCGGTCTGTGCGGCTGGGCCTTGGTGCGGCATTCCCGAGGCCATCGCGAGGCGATCGAGCGGCGCTTTGAGCAGGTGATCGGCCTGCCGCTCGCGATCGGCGGCATTGAGTATGTGAGGCCGAATGTGATGCGGCTCCGAGACTGCCGGCTGTCGGCGGCGTCGGGGGGCGTGGTGCTGGTCGCGCCGGCGATCGATGTTGAGTCTCTGGCCAGTGAACTGCGGGTGACGCTGGGGCGACTCGAATGTACGCCGGAACTGGCCCGCGTGCTGGCCGGTCTGGCACGGGATTGGCTGAGGCAGCCGGCCCGATTTCCAGTGGATTGCGTAGTCGATGTCGACGACTTCTCCTGGCGGCCTCGCCAGCCCGCCGCGGCGGAGGGCACTCCGCCAGGCGTTCTCGGGCCGGCTCAAGCGGTCGCCAGGTCGCTGCACGTCGAGTGCGTCGCGGCCAATGGCTCCCGCGCGATTCGCGTCCGGCGGAATGCCGACGGTGGCCAGGCTTCCGACGAGGTTCGTGTTGTGGCCGGACATCTCTCGGGTGCCGGTGGCGAGGGGGCCCCACAGTCCGATGGCATCCGGCCCTTGGAGCAGGGTGGCGTCGAGGGACTGGAGGTGGCTGGCACGATCACGGAGCCGCTGCCGATCACCGTGTTCGAGGCGTTGGCGGGGCTGGCGGCGGGGGCGTTGCCGTTGGGTGAGGAGGCTGCTGTGAGCGGGACCATCGGGGCGTGGCTGGATGCCGGCCTGTCCCGCGGCTCCGCCCAGGGCCGTATCGAACGGATTGATCTCGCTGAGGCCAGTCTCCACCTGCCCCACCGAGTTTCGGGAGAAGCGTTGCTGGCGATCGACCAGCTCGAGTGGAGTCGCGGCAGGATCACAGCCTGCGAGTGCCAGTGCTCGGTATCCCGCGGCCGGGTCGGCCAGCGGTTGCTCGACGCGTGTGTATCTGCGATCGGCTGCCGTCCGGGGCCGGCCTACCGCTCGCTGGCGAGGGACGAGGTTCGGAGTTTTGATGATGTGTCAGCCCTGCTGCGGCTCAACTCAGCCGGCATCGAGCTGCGTGCTGCACCGGAGCGGTCGGGCTCGCTGGCCAGGATTCAGGGGCTATCGATCCTGGAAGAGCCGCAGGTGACGGTGCCGCTGGACCGGCTGGCGTGGCTGCTTGCGCCGCCGGGGTCGGCGGCCGTTCCGGCATCAAAGGCCACCGCTTGGCTGCTCGGCTTTTTCACGATTGATGCGCCGGCAGGTCAGTCGCCTGGCGGTCAGGCGGTGCGTCCCATGCGTCGCAGCGAATTTTGACCCATTTTTGACATGGGGCAGACGCTGGGCTGACTGCATAGGCTGGCAAGTCTGACGAAATACGTCACAGTATTCCACGCCGGCGGAGTGCTGGCCCTCGCGATCCGCTGCGAACGCAGCCCGCCCCACTCATGCGACTGTTTGCATGACGCGGCGGGTGCGACGTGGCGGTCACGTCAGGATGATCGTGCGGCCTCACGAAAGGAACCGATGATGCCCTCAATGCCCACCCGCCACCGCAAAAGCGTTCACCACAAAGCTGGCGGCAAGACCGCGCAGCGATCCGAACAGCAGGGCGGCGCCGATGCGGACCTTGATACCCTCGCGGGGCACGATGCCGGCACCGACGGCTTGGAGTTTGGCAGGTCGGCTATCCACGATCCCCGGAAGTCTGACGATGCTGCCGTTGCCGGAAGCCTTGCCGTGGAGCCCCGACAGGATGGTGTTGGGGCGGTGGCCGGGATCGATTGGCCGGTGTTGGTCTGGATTGTGGGCGTGCATCTCACGGCCCTCGCGGCGCCGTTCTTCTTTTCATGGTCGGGTCTGGCGATCTGTCTGGCGCTTTACTGGGTGACCGGTAGCTTTGGCGTTTGCATGGGCTACCACCGTCTGCTCACCCACGGCAGTTTCACCACCTACCGGCCCGTACGGCTCTTTTTTGCGTGGCTGGGTGGCGTTTCGGGAGAAGGGTCGGCGCTCCTCTGGGTGGCCAACCACCGCAAGCATCACGCGTTCAGTGACCAGGACGGCGATCCCCATACGCCGCGAGATGGCGGGATGTGGGCCCACATCCTCTGGATGTTTCCGAAGCGGACAACGGCTGAGTTGGCTGCCCACATCAGCCGTTGGGCTCCGGATCTCGATCGCGACCGCGGCCTGCATTTTCTGCAAGACACGTTCCTGCTGTGGCACATCCTCATTGGTTCGGCGCTGCTGGCTGGCGGTTGGTGGCTCGGTGGACCGCGGTTGGGTATCTCGTGGGTCGTCTGGGGGCTGGCCCTGCGGATGGTGATCGTGTTCCATGTCACGTGGCTGGTGAACTCGGCAACGCACATGTGGGGCTATCGAAATTACGAGACGACCGATGACTCCCGAAATCTCTGGTGGGTGGGCTTGCTGGCCTTCGGCGAGGGCTGGCACAACAATCACCATGCCTATCAGCGGATGGCGAAGCACGGGCATCGCTGGTGGGAGGTCGACGTCACGTACTGGGGCATTCTGGCTCTCGAGAAGATGGGGCTCGCCTGGAGCGTGGTGCATACGCCGTACGGGAAAAATAGCCGGGGAATAGCCGCCGAATAGCGGGCCGCAGGAGTTGTTTTGCGGGTGGTTTTGCCGCCTGCTGTTGCAATCTCCGCGACCCTCGATACACTTCGCGTAACAAACGTCATTTCAACAATCAATGTCGCCCGTGGACGGGTGGATTTAGGCTCGATGTCGCTTACAAAAGAACGCAAAAACGAGTTGATTGGTGCGTATCGGCGAGGGACTGCCGACACCGGATCAGCCGAGATTCAGATCGCCCTTTTGACAGGGCGGATTTCGCATCTCACGGATCATTTCAAGAAGCATTCCAAGGATTTTGCCAGTCGCCGAGGCCTGCTCATGATGGTGAGCCGTCGGCGGCAACTTCTTGATTATCTCAAGCGAGTCGCTCCGCAGAGGTATCTCGACGTCATTCGACGGTTGGAGATCCGCAAGTAGGCCTTCTGCCTGTCGCCCGTCGGCGCGTGGCATTGATTGATGAGGTTCGCTCCCAGGCTATCCCTTGTCCGGGTGATCGTATTGGGCCAACGTGGCTCGGTGCGATCTGGATGGGGGTCTGGTGGTGTGTCCGTTCGTCATCAATCCAAAACCTCGAGCTGCGATTTTTGAAGTGTGGCCCCGTTCGTGGGCATTTCCCCCGGGAAGCGTTCCCGGCCGCCGCCTGAGCACAAGACCAGCTGAAGACAAGATCAAAGGGAAGAGAAGAAAAGGAAGCAACTATGAAACAACGCGTTGAACGACAGATCGGCGAGCAGGTCCTCTTCATCGAGACGGGCTTTCTGGCCAAGCAGGCCGCGGGCAGCGTGCTCGTCGGCTATGGTGACACGAGGGTGCTCGTGGCGGCTGCCACTGGAGCGCCCCGCCCCGGCATCGATTTTTTCCCGCTGACATGCGACTACCGCGAGCGGGTGGCTGCCGCCGGCAAGTTTCCCGGTGGCTTCCTTAAGCGTGAGGGTCGCCCCACGATGAAGGAAACGCTCACCAGCCGTCTCATGGACCGGCCCATTCGCCCGCTGTTTCCCGAGGGCTTTTTTGACGAGGTGCAGGTGCAGGCGCAGGTGCTCGCCAGCGACCGTCAGAACGACCCCGACATTCTGGGCATGGTGGGCGCATCGGCGGCGTTGTGCGTCTCGCCGCTGCCGTTCCGTGGCCCGCTGGGCAGCGTTCGGATCGCGCAGGTGGATGGCCAGTTCATACCCTTCCCGACACAGGACCAACTCGAGGAGAGCGAGCTCGATCTCGTCGTCTCCGGCAGCCCCACGGCCGTGCTGATGATCGAGGGCTTTGCCCGCGAAATGCCCGAAGACCGAATGCTTCAGGCACTCGAGGAGGCCCATCGCCACATCCGCACCATCTGCGAGATGCAGGAAGAA
>CAYSPN010000422.1:0-1785 GCA_964432895.1 uncultured Candidatus Kuenenia sp. | reverse complement strand
GGCTTGGCGTGGCCATCCTGCCCGCCGGACGGCGTCGCACCAGCCTCGCCGAGGCCATCGATGCCATGCTTGGAGAGGATTTCCGAGGTCGCATCCTGCCCTTCGATACCGCCGCCGCCCAGGCCTATGCCGCCATCGCTGTCACTCGCCGCATGGCCGGCCGGCCGATCAGCCAGTTCGACTGCCAGATCGCCGCCATCGCCCGCATCAGGCAGGCAGTCTTGGCGACCCGCAACACGGTCGACTACGAGGACTGTGAAATCGAGTTGATCGACCCGTGGCAGCACGCCACCCGCTGATGCTGCGGGTTTGGATGAAGGTGGCTTCCCATCCAAGCCCGACGCGCAAGCGAGGGAGTCCGCGACCCAAACGGTAACGCCTCCCGCATTCCCTTGCTTGCGCTGCGGGATTGGATGAAGAGGGCCTGGGAAAAGCTGTCGCTACTGGTCCGGCCACCCTTTTCAGTCAGGCCACGCACGGGTTGCGGGTGCGGAGGGCTGGAAAGCGGCTGAAATCGCGGTCGGCCGTCCAGAGCTCCGTCACGCCGTGTGCGAGGCAGATCGCCGCGATCCTGGCGTCGTGAATTCTCGACCCGGCGATCTTGGTCTCCGTCACAAGCTGCCGCAGGATCGGCCAGTATCCCGGCCCCTCGGCGATCAGTCGGGCGGTAGGCGATTCCAGCAGCGCATCGATGGCGTCGGCGGCATGCTGTGAAGACAGCGGTTCCCGGAAGATTCGCGGGTTGGTTACCACGGCCAAGAGTTCGTGCACACATGGCCACGGCAGGGCCCACGGAGAGCTGCCCTCGGCGAGTTCACGAACCCGCGCAGCCGCCCGCTCGTGATGCTCGTATTCCGACCGCACGGCGGCCACGAGGATGTTCGTGTCGACGGCAATCACGTCCCGCGGCCCCGGTAGATTTCGTCCCGGATCCGCTGCCAGTCGCCATCGGCAAAGTCCGGCTGGAAACCGCCACCACCGGGCTTGATCGACCGCAGGCGGAACGGCTTCTGGGCCGGCCGCCGCTCATCGATCACCCTCCGAAGTCCCTCCTGCACGAGTTCGCGGAGCGTCGTGTGATCGCGGGCGGCGATCTGCCTCGCCTCCTCGAGCAGCACGTCGGCAACATCGATTGTGGTCTTCATATTGCTAACAATATTCATGGCCCTTGCGCGAGTCAATCACGCGACAGGGGCGGTACTAAAGTCGCCTTGTTTCGCACAAACTTCTTCCGAGGGCAGTCCGCTGTCTGCGGCCCCCTCCCCGACCCAAGCACCGCCCGGCCCATCGAAACTGCCCCATGCCGCCCGATCGCTCCCCCCGCCGCCCTGCCGATCGGACGGATGCCTACGAGGAATTCCTCGGGCTCTTCTCCCGGAACCAGTCCCGCGTGCAGGCCTATATCCGTTCGCTCGTGCCCGACGCCGCCCATGCCGACGATGTGTTTCAGGCAACGAGCCTCGTCCTCTGGCGGAGCTTCGAGACCTTCGACAAAGGCAAAGACTTCCTGCCCTGGGCTTTCGGGGTCGCGCGGCACCAGGTGCTGATGTTCTGGCGGACGAAGCGGCGCGACCGCCACGTCTTCAGCGAGAGCCTGCTCACGACCCTTGCTGACGACGCGCTGGCCCGCACCGATCTAGCCAACGACCGGCAGCGGGCCCTCGACGCCTGCGTGGAGGGCTTGCCGCCGCGGCAGCGGGATCTGATCCGAATGTTTTACGGCGAGAATCAATCGGCCGACACGATCGCCGCCTCGTGGGACCGCACCGTCCACGCCGTCTACAA
>CAYSPN010000421.1:0-3971 GCA_964432895.1 uncultured Candidatus Kuenenia sp. | reverse complement strand
GCAATACGGGCGATATTCTGGTCGTGGATGCCGTCGTAGATCATCGTGGGCCGCAGGATGGTGGCCGCGATGCCACGGGTGCGCGCCCAGTCGAGCACCTCGTCCTCGGCGGCTGCCAGTCGTGCGGCGATCGCCCGCTCGGTCGCGGCGGCCGAGTCGCGTTTGGTGAAGCGGCTCGTCGATGACAGCGCGACGAACCGTCTGGCCCCCGCTGCTTCCAGCAGGGGGAAGTGCTCTGGCACAGCCCACAGCGGACAGACAGCGATCCAGTGCGGGATCGAATCCTGCCACGCGCTGGGGCTGACGGGCAGTTGGTGCCAGATGACGCCGGCGGAAACGCTCCTCGCAACCGGCGGCACGGCGGCGCGGGAAAAGGCCCATACCGGAACGTCCGGGCCGTCGGCGGTCGTCGAGCCGGGTCCATCGAGTGCCGATGGCTGCAGCCTGGATCGCTGGAGTCGTGCGAGCACCAACTGCCCGACGAAACTCGTTGCACCGAGGACAGCCGTCGCCTCGACGGCACCACTGCTCCGTGCCGTGTGGGGTTCGCGGTGCATCGCCGGCTGCAGAACGATCGTTCAAGCGATCGCCAAAAAGACAAAGGCCCCAGAAGACAAAGGCCCGGAAGACAAATGCACAGAAGCCAAAGGGAGCGCAAGGATCAGGACGTGAGCGGCCGGTTCGAGATGATGATCGGCATGACGGCATTGTCGAGCGGCATCTGATCGACTGCCGCTCTGGTGGTCCGCGCGGCTCGTGTTCTCGGTGCCCGAGCCCGCTGCCAGAGGAGGCCGGTCTGTATCCGTGATGCGATCGCCGCAAACCGCAGCCAGACACCGAGGGTCACGAGTTCCATGAGACCGGCTGGATACTGGTGGCGGAAGTGTTTCCTGTAGAAGCGGACCATCCCCTTGTGCTTGTGCCACTCCACGAAGATGGGCCGTTCCCGGCTGCAGCCGCCCTTGTGATGCACGATCGGCGCGTCGGGCACGAAAAGGATCTGCCAGCCATGGGCTCGGGCCCGCATGCAGAGGTCAAGATCCTCGCAATGCAGGAAATAGCCTTCGTCCATGAGACCGAAGTCATCGATGGCATCGCGTTTGACGAGCATGCAGGCGCCGGAGATGGCCTCAACCTCGATCGGTGCTTGCGGGAGCGGCTGGTAGTGCAGGTGGAAGTCATTGAACAGGTGTGGCCAGCGGCGCGACAGCCGCGCCAGGCCGAAGGCCCGCACGAATGACCGCCACGGCGTGGGGACGGCGCGGCGACCGCCCCCCTGCTCGCCGCCATCGGGATAGGTGAGAAGACCACCCGCCATTCCGGCCCGGGGATGGTGCTGGATTGCTTCGCACATGTGGGCCAGCGATCCGGCGCCAATCGCGCAGTCAGGGTTGAGGAAGAGCACCAGTGGCTGGGTTGAAAGCTCTGCCCCCAGGTTACAGCCGACGGCAAAACCGCGGTTCTCCGCCGAGCGGATCACATGGAGCCGCGGATGCGACGCGAATCGTGCGATCAGCGGCTCGAAGCGATCTGGACGGGAGGCGTTGTCGACGAGCACGACCTCGTTGGCCTGGCCGAGCGCCGACTCGAGGCAATCGATGAGCACGTGGCCGGCATTGTGGTTGACGATCACAACCGTGACCGGCGCCAGCGGGCCTGCCGGGTCGGGCAGTGACGCCGATGCAGTCTCGAATCGAGCAACCGCCCGACCTCGGCCGCCGACATCCTCCCCGGCATCCTTCTGTTTGGCTCTCGTGCCCGTCGTTTGCGTCAGCATGAAGGAAGTCCGGTTACCGCGTGCGAATCAGCCTTCACTATGGTGCGGAACCGCCCGCAGGTCACGGAAAAAGCCTCAAGGAGAATAGGCTGGAGAAGATGGGCAAACAAGGGGGCGGCGGGGAGGGGGTGGGTTCCGTTTGTGACTCAGCACAGGACCCTGTTTCTATGACCGCAAAAATCGTCAAAATCGGACTTTTGCCGGCCACGGAGGCCCGTCCGAGCTGAAGACGGCCGCAGGGGACACCTAGCTCGTCGTGGCCGCCGTGAAGGGCCGGCCGGCCGAGTCCTTCTCGGAGAGGATCGGTGCTTCCGTGAGTGGCCACCGGATGTCGAGCGTGGGATCGTTCCAGAGAATGCATCGCTCGTGCGCAGGCGCGTAATAGTCGGTGGTCTTGTAGAGGAATTCCGCGGTTTCGGAGAGCACGAGAAACCCGTGGGCCAGGCCTGGCGGAATCCAGAGTTGCCGCCTGTTGTCGGCTGTCAGCTCTACGCCCACCCAGCGGCCAACGGTGGGCGAGCCCGACCGGATGTCGACGGCCACGTCGAATACCGCGCCGGCCACCACCCGCACGAGCTTTCCCTGCGGCTGCTCGACCTGGTAGTGCAGACCACGGAGCACGCCGCGGCTGCTCAGGCTGTGGTTGTCCTGCACGAAGCGTGCCGGCCCGCCGATCGCAGCCTCGAAGGCCCGCTGGTTGAAGCTCTCGAAGAAGAAGCCGCGGCTGTCGCCAAACACCTTCGGCTCCAGCAGCAACACATCGGGAATAGTGGTGGTGGTGACGTTCATCGTGGGACAAGTTTAGTGCAAGACCAGTGGCTGTGCCGGTAGACAGCCGGGCACGCAGCCCGGCTCGCGCCCGCGGCCGGAGGGCCGCCAAGCGAAAACCGGTGGGAGGCCGGTGTTTCGCGTGTAGGTCAGTAGACCTTGTCCTGCATGATGCCCAGCAGGTATTCGCCGTAGCCGCTCTTACGACACGCTTCCGCGAGGGCCGTGAGTTGGGCGTCGTCGATCCATCCGCTCCGCCAGGCGATCTCCTCGGGGCAGCAGATTTTCAGCCCCTGTCGCTTTTCGAGCGACTGGATGAACTGACCAGCCTCGAGCAGGCTGTCGTGGGTGCCGGTGTCGAGCCAGGCGTCGCCGCGGCCCAGGATCTCGACGTGGAGGTGGCCGCGTTCGAGGTAAGCCCGGTTGACGTCGGTGATTTCAAGCTCCCCTCGCGCCGAGGGGCGGATCTGCCTGGCGATCTCCACGACCTGCCGATCATAAAAGTAGAGTCCCGTGACTGCGTAGCGGCTGCGCGGGCGTGCCGGCTTCTCCTCGAGCGTCTTCGCCCGGCCGACGGTGTCGAATTCGACTACGCCATACCGCTCGGGATCGGCCACGGGATAAGCGAAGACGGTGGCGCCGTCCGGCCGTGCGCCGGCGGACTTGAGCCGGTCCGCCAGTCCGTGCCCGTAGAAGATGTTGTCGCCGAGCACGAGCACAGAGGGGCCGTCGCCCACGAAGTCGGCGCCGATGATAAATGCCTGGGCAAGCCCCTCCGGCCGCGGCTGGACGGCATACTCGACTCGCATGCCCCAGTCGCCGCCGTCGCCGAGCAGGGATTGAAACCGCGGCGTGTCGTCGGGCGTGGAGATGATCAGCACTTCACGCACGCCCGCCAGCATGAGGGCGCTCAGCGGGTAGTAGATCATCGGCTTGTCATAGACCGGCAGCAGTTGCTTCGAGACGGTCCGCGTCACGGGGTGGAGCCGGGTGCCGGATCCACCGGCGAGAATGATGCCTCTGCGGTTCATGCGTGCATGGCTCGATGAATAAGGTCGGCGACCACTTCGCGCACGTCGTCCCGCCAGGGAGGCAGGATCACATCAAACGTACGTTGCAGTTTTGTGGTGTTGAGTCGGGAGTTGGCCGGCCGGCGTGCCACCTGTGGCCAGGCGGACGACGGGATGGGGCGGATGCGGTCGGGGTCGACCCGGAGCGGCAGGCCGCCCGCGTGGGCCTCGGCGACGACGAGCTTCGCAAGCCCATGCCAGGACGTCGCGCCGGAGGCCGCGAGGTGATAGATCCCGTTCGCAGGAAGTGCGCCCTCTCCGCCTGCAAGCCTGCGAATCGCGGCAACGGTCACGGCGGCGATCCGGGCAGCGCTCGTCGGCGCGCCGATCTGATCATCCACGACGGCGAGTTCCTC
>CAYSPN010000420.1:0-2522 GCA_964432895.1 uncultured Candidatus Kuenenia sp. | reverse complement strand
GTTTGGCTCCACGCGGCGCTCGTCGAACTGTCGGGCAAGCCAGGCATGAAGTTCCCTCATGGTCGGACTGCTCTCGGCCTGGTGAAAGAGCAGTCGTGCCTCCGGCGAAAGATTCCGCTCCTGGGCGATCGCGTCGTTGCGGTAGATCACCGAGAGCGATTCCAGCACGTGGCGGCATTCCTCGGGAAAACGGTCCGCCACCTCGACAAACTGCCGTCGACCGTGGGCCAAGCAGTTGGCTACGATCGTCTTCAGCTCGCCCGGCAGATTCCGTGAAAGCGCGTCAGACATTTGAATCGGCGGGGGCAGCTCTGCCGCGCGCCGGATCAACACGTCTTTAAGGTTCTCTCCCGCGTGTTGGCGCCCGCTAAGGAACAACGCAATCTTGTGCCCTTCCCTGGTCGAGACGATGCCCGTGGTGAACATGCCCGTGCGCTTCGCCTTCCGCCTCTTCGTCGAACCTTCCTTGACGGAGTCTTCCGCTGCGTCATCAGTCCTCTCCACGGCCAACGCCGCTTTGCGGGCTCGCTCGCCCATCAACTCCAAAAACTTGACCCCGGTATCATAATTGTGCAGTACGTCGCCTTGGGCCGCTTGCAGGAGCAGTTCCTCAAAAACCGGCGCGGCACGCTTGTCTTGGGCCTCCACAATGTCCCACTGCGTCGATGCGGGCAAAGGAACCCCCAAGCTTCCTTGCAGAGCCCCGTTCCGGTTGAAAGGCATTCCCATGCCATACTTCAACAGGGCAATCATGCTGCCGGCCGTCGCGTCGTACTTCTTCGTGCCGACGCCTTCGGGCGTCTGGGCCGTGAAGACCGTCCCACAGAGATTGCAACGCAACTTCTGCAAATAGTACACCAGGGCACGCAGTGGCGCCTGCCCCACCAGCCGCACTAGCACGCCCGGCCGGTTCGTCTCGTAGACCGTGCCTTCCTCACACTTTGGGCAGGGATCGCCCGCTTGCAGCGATTCGTGCGGCACCTCAATTTTCTCGGCGCCCGTGTAAGCGTCCGCCCCGTTACGACCGTGGCCCTTGCCCGGTGGTTCGGAATCGTCCTTCGGAGCGGTTTCCGCGTTGACTTCCCCAGGCAATGCCGCGGGAGTGTCGTCGCCAGGCGACAGCGACGCCTCGGTCTCCGGCTTGCCGACCACCGCCGCCGTCTTCTCGGTCTTCGCGCCGAAGAGCATCTTCCGCAAGCGAGAGATGGTGGTGTTCTTGTCGCCCACCACGTCGGAAAGATAGGCGTAGGACTCGCACACCGCCTTAAGCATGGCGTAGTCTTTTTCGGGGAGCGCCAACTCGGCGCGACGGAGAACGTCTTCCAACTCGTTCATCTTCAGCTCGATGATTGTCGGTTTCGTTGGCATCTTGATACCCGAAACAACAATCGGTGACAAGGCCCACAGCTGATAACGCAACCCATCGCGCGGTCTCTTTTCCGTGGCCCGTCCACCGCAAGCGCACCATAACATGGATGCTTGAAATGCGTAAAGAGCAATTCGGGAGAATTTCGGCGTCAATCGCGAGGGCAGACCGGCCGCCATGCCGGGGCGGCCCGCACCGCTTCGGGATTCCCCGCCGCAAGAAGCACTTGCAACTGATGGGCCGCCAGCGTCTTGGCCGCCGCGGTTTTGCAAGCTGGCCACCAGGGGAAACGACCGCGAGAAAGTCGTTTGTGGCAAAGCCAAAAACCTTGGCCGTCATACACCAGAATTTTCAATGCCGTCGCTGGCCGGTTGCGGAACACGAACACCCAACCATTGAACGGGTCATGCTTCAATGCGTCTTGGCAAAGCCGCGCCAAGCCGTCGATCCCCCGGCGAAAATCCGCCGGCTCGATAGCCGCCACAATCCGCATTTGAGGCGTGATCTGGATCATGGCCGCAAGCTCCGGCAGAACGCCGCCAAGTCGGTTGCCACGATGCCTGGAAAATGAAGCCGCAGTTTTACGCTGCCGGCATCCTCCCATTCCAAAGTGCATTCGCAAGAACCTGAAGCACCTTTGCCAGAGTCTGAGGAGAAGAGCGGCGGCAATTCGATGAACGTCGTCGCCGGATTCTCTTTCCGCGGAACGACAGCAACGCGGGACGCTCCTTCCACCCGTTTCTTGAGGGCATAGTAATTGATCCGCAGCGCCCGGGCAGTGCGGTGAAGGCCATACACGCCCGCCGCTTTCAGGGCTGCGGTCCATAACGAATCGGCGATCCGCGAGCGTGGCGGATGTGTCTGCCGCCAATGCTCGAACCGCTGCCGAAGCCTCTCCAGCCGAGCTGGATAGTTGCGTTTATGCTTGGTATTCATCGGTTGTCCTCCACCAAATTGTGAACCAACAACCTACGATACCACACGCCTCAAAACGATTCATGCACGCTCACCGCAAGGACACGCAAACTCGGCGACCAGCACTGGCGTCCGATCGCCGATTTCCTCCGGAACGTTGATGTGGTGGAAAACGAGTTGATTACTCCGAAGCGGCTCGCTGGCACGCCGTTTGGGGAGGTCTTTGAACACTTTTGCAGCA
>CAYSPN010000419.1:0-8782 GCA_964432895.1 uncultured Candidatus Kuenenia sp. | reverse complement strand
GCCTTCAGTGCCGCGGCTTCCTTCGAGAGTTTGAACTCGGGGCCGGCCGGGAAGTATTGGATGTCGTCCTGCAGGTAGTAGGCACTCGGCAGCGTCTGGCCGCCCACGTCGACCTGGCAGCCCGTGAGCGACACGCCGCCGGTGGCGAGAATCAGCAGACCAGCACGGATGGCAGTCTGACGGCGACGTGAGGGGAATGCTCTGGTGCTCATGGGTTTCTTCCCGGCTGAGGGGCTGACGTGCGTTGGTAGGAACCGCGAGTGGCGCTGCATGGTCGCCGAAGGGTCTATCGGCCGATTCAATCGGCAAACTTTCAATAACCGTCACGATCCCGAAGTTCGGCCTTCCCAGCTTGACACGGCCACTCCCTCAACCTCCCAGATTGACTCCGGCCTTCCGCCAGGCTCGGGGCGGGGAGAAGCCGTCGTTTTCAAGGTTCGTGCTACAACACGGGGCATGACCCTGAATTTCTCGCACCCGCGCTGGATCATGCGCTGCATCATGGCCCTGGTGATGGCCATGGTCATGGGGCAGTCTGCCGCCAGGCTCGAGGCGCAGGTCGTGCTGGACCCGGGGTTTGGTATGCCGGGCGGTCGGGCGGTGCCGTCGCCGGGATTCGATCTTGCGCTGACGGCACTTGCTGTCGGCGATTACACCAATGGCCTGGAAGTCGCCGTCCGCGAGCATCAGGGCGGCATCCGCGCCGGTCCGCAGCGATGGATCGATTCGATCGCCAGCGCCGCGGTCGTCGGTGAATGCCACTACGAACTGGGCAGCCTGCGGGAAGCGGTCGCCGCCTACGACGAGTCGCTGCTGCTTTCAGCCGCCCATGCCGAATGGCTGCTCGCGGTGCAGTTTCCGCCGCAGCCACCGCGGCCGCTCACGCAGCAGCGGGTGGCAACGTGGGGCCGCAGCCAGCGGAACACGTCCCCCGCGGGCATCCCCGCCACGATCTCGATCCGTCTTGGTGGAACCGATCCGAACGAAGTGCTGAAAAAGGGTGGCGTGCTGGCGCCGCCGGTCAACTATCCGATCCGACCGCAGGAGATCATGCGGGCGCTCGTGATCGCGCTCTACCGCCGCGGCGTGATTCTTGGTGAACTCGCCCGCGAAGGTGCCGCCATCGACGAGGCGGCCAAGGCCCTGCTGCGGCGGCCCGCGCCGCCCAACCACTACTCACAGTCATGGATCGACATCGCCCTTGGCACGGCACTCTGGTCGCAGGGCAAGGCAGACCAGGCGCAGCCGCTGCTGACCCGTGGCCTGATGGTCGGGAATCAGTTCGACCACCAGCTCACATCATGGGGGCTGATCGTGCTGGGCCGCATCGCCCTCGACGGCGATCAGCCCGCGGCCGCTGCCCGCTACTTCGAAGAGGCCACCTACACCGCCGCTGACTACGGCGACGCGCGGGCGCTCGAGGAAGCCTTTCGGTTGGCAGCCGCGGCCCATCTTGCCGCGGGCACGCGGGGTGTGCCGCCATCGATCCGCGGCGGTGCGGAATGGTCGCGGACCACCGTCCCGGTGTTGCGGGCAACCCTTCTCGGCCTCGAGGCGGAGTTTCTGGCCGTAGCGGGCGATGCGCAGGCGGCCGCAACCACGTTGGACGATATCGACGGCCGCCTGATGCGGGGCGATCCGGGCCGCGGACTGGCCGGCGCGCAGCAGGCTTACGCCACGGCATTGACCGCCTACGATGCAGGCGACGTGGCGGGCGGCGACCGAGAACTCGACCGTGCGTTGACGATTGCCCGGCGGCGGACGCCGTCGCTCTTTCAGGCAGCGCGGCTCGTGGAGATGCTCATGGCCGGCTTCGGTGGCATCTCCGACCGTCAGGCCGATCTGCTGTTCGCGAAATTGCTCGGTGACCCCTCGCCACGTGATACCGCCGTCGATCCACTCGGTGCGCTCGCCAGGCTCAGCTCGCCGCGAACTGAGGCCTTTGAAGCGTGGAGCGTCGCAGCCTCGCGCCGCGGGAGCGATGCCATGCTCAATGCCGCCGAGGCTGCTCTCCGCAGCCGCTGGCTCGTCAGCCAACCGCTCGGAGGCCGACGGTCGGCGGTCGAATTTCTGCTCGGCTCCGACCCGGAACGCTTGCCGCGGGCCGACGCTGCGCGACGGGCGGCAATCCTGGCCCGTTATCCCGAGCTCTCCGCCGTGCTCGACTCCATCACCAAGGTGCGGACGCCGCTCACCGCCAGCCTGATCGCGGTCGCCGGTCGGCCGGCTGACGCGGCAGAGGATGGCGGGCCGCGGCAGCAGGTGCCCGGCGATGCGGCAGCATGGCGGGAATATCAGCGGCTCGCGGACCGCAGCCGACAATTCATCGCGAAGATTTCCGCGGGCCGAGAAGCTCCGCCGCTCGACATGCCGCCCCTCACTCAAGCCACGGAGATCCGTCGACGTCTGGCGCCCAAGCAATTGATCCTGTCCTTCTCTTGGAACTCCGTCGGACTCCAGGCGGCCCTGGAATCGCACGATCGCGTCGCGACGTGGCAGGTGCGGCAGCCGGCGGCGGTCGCCAAGGAGATCGCCGCGCTCGCCAAGAGCCTGTGCCTGTTCGATCCGATTGCGCCGGTGCCGACCGACCGGCTGCTGGCAAGCGACTGGCAGACGCCTGCCGAGCGAATCGAACGGCTGCTTTTCGAAAACTCGAAGGTCGAACTGACCGAAGGCATCGAAGAACTCGTGATCGTGCCCGACGGCATGCTCTGGTATCTGCCGTTTGAACTCTTGCCCGTGGGATCGGCTCGGCCTGCCGTCGGTGGCCCGCGATCTCCCCGGTCGCAGACTGGAACCGAGACTGCGGCCGCGGCATCGATCGCGGCACTGAGCCGGGACGGTGCCGACGAGCAGCAGGAGTCGCAGCGACTTCGCGACGTCTGTCGCATCCGGTACTGTCCGACACGGAGCTTGGCGGTGCTGCGGTTCGAGACGCCGCAGACCGGCGGTCCCGTGGGCATCTACGCCGGCCGGCTGTTCCGCGGCGACAAGCCGGCGATCGCGCAGGAGTGGGGACAGCAGCTCACCGGTTCGATCGATCGCGCGGTCGTGCTTCCGGCCCCCGGACCAGCAGCGCCCATGCCGCTGGTGGCGTCGCTCCTCGACACCCTCGTTGTCTGTGATGAATTGTCGGGCGATGGGCCCGTGGCCACGCGGTCCATGTTCTCGATGCAGGGTGGCAGGCCGGCCATGACGTTTGGCGACTGGCTCGGCTCTCCCAGCAAGCGGCCGCGTTGTGTCGTGCTGCCGGGCTTCCAATCTGCCATGACCGGTGGATTGGCGAAGCTTCCGGCGCGGCCGGGCGAGGAGCTCTTTCTGGCCGTCACCGATCTGGTGGCGGCTGGTGGCCGCACGGCGCTGGTGAGCCGCTGGCGGATGGGAGGGAAGACGAGCGCTGATCTGGTGGAAGAATTTCTTCAGGATCGTACGGCCGCTGAGACGGAAGCCGAGGCTCCGCCGGCGGCGGAGAGCTGGCAGCGGGCTGTCGAGGTGGCCACGGCGGAACAGCCCGACGTGGGCCGCGAGCCGCGACTCAAGCAGTCGCCCCAGGCTGTGCTGGCCGATGCGCGGCATCCGTTTCTCTGGGCCGGGTATCTGCTCGCCGATTGCGGCGCGGGACGCTACGACGATCCTCCACCCGCCGGGCCTGCCCAGCAGGCGAAGCCGGCCCAGCCGCCTGCGGCTCCCAATCAACCAGAGGCTCCGCGGGCTGCCGGGCCCCAAGCTGTCGGCCCCCAGCCTGACCAGCCACCGCCGGCTGGCGCACCACGACCGGCCGCCGCACCGGGGCCGCAGCCACGTGGCCCTCTCAATCCGGCGCTGCCTCGTCCCCAATAAAGCGGCACTCACAAAACGTGTGAGCCCATCGATTCCATGAACGTCTTCCTCGCCTCCGGCCCGTTGCCTGGCCTCGCAGCGCTTGCTGTCGTGTCCTTCGTGGCCGGTGCTGTGAATGCCGTCGCTGGCGGCGGCACGATCCTCACGTTTCCTGTGCTGGCGGCGGTCCTGCCTGCCGGTCCGGCCCGACTGGTGGCCGCGAACGCCACCAGCACGATCGGGCTCTGGCCGGGCTCGGTCGCGGCGGCATGGATCTATCGGGGAGAACGCGTCGGGCAGCCGCGATGGGCGGTGTGGCTGATCGTGCCGAGTCTCGTGGGCGCGGCACTGGGGGCCGTGTTGGTGCAGGTGCTTCCGCCGCAGTGGTTCGCCGCCTGCGTGCCCTGGCTGATTCTCACGGCGGCAGTCGTTTTCGCCTTGCAACCACAGCTCTCATGGCTTGGTCTGCGAGCTTCGCGGCCTTCCACCACCACCTCCTCGTCAATGTCCCCTGGGGTCGACTCTACGCAGGAGCCGCCTCCGTGGCGACTCCTGCTCGCCTGTGTTCTCCAGTTTTTTGTGGCAGTCTATGGCGGCTACTTCGGCGCCGGGATCGGCATCCTGATGCTGGCCGTGCTCGGGGTCCTTGGCCTCGGCGACATTCACAGGCTCAACGCCGTGAAGAATGTGCTCGCAACGGCGATCAACGGTACCGCGGCCGGATTGTTTGCGGCCGGTTCGTTCCTCGGATCGCATGATGTGTCGTGGGGGCACGCCGCCATCATGGCGGCGGCTGCAGTGCTCGGTAGCTTTGCCGGAGCGGGCGTGGCCCGTCGCCTGCCTGCCCCTTTCGTCCGCCGCTGCGTGGCCCTCATCGGATTCGCACTGGCAGCCTATTATTTCTGGCCAACCTGATAAAAAGTTTCCAGCCACCTGTTTTATTCCTGAAGAGACTCTTGATGATTGTCCGCACCGTCCACCTCACCAAACGCTACGGCAGTTTCACGGCGCTCGACGGCTGTTCGCTGTCGGTGCCAGAGGGTGCGATCTTTGGGCTGCTCGGGCCCAACGGTGCGGGCAAGACCACGCTGCTACGGCTCCTGCTGGGCTACATCACGCCCACGTCGGGCACCGCGACGGTGGCCGGTTTCGACTGCGTTCGGGAATCGCTCGAGGTGCGGGCCCACACGGCCTACCTGCCCGGTGAGGCCCGGCTCTTTCGTCGCATGGACGGCCATCGCGTGCTCGATTTCTTCGCCAGCCTGCGGCCCGGCTGTCGCCGCGACGTGGCCGCCGGTGTGGCACGACGGCTCGATCTCGATTGCTCCCGGCAGGTGGCCCGCATGAGCACGGGGATGCGACAGAAACTGGCGCTGGCGGTGGTGCTTGCGATGGAGACGCCGCTGGTGATCCTCGACGAACCGACGGCGAACCTCGACCCGACGGCCCGGGCCGAGGTGCTGGAACTTGTCCTCGAGGCCCGTGCCGCCGGCCGCACGGTGATCTTCTCGTCGCACGTGCTCTCGGAGGTGGAAGAGACCTGCGACAACGTCGCCATCGTGCGCGCCGGGCGTGTCGTCCACGAACAGTCGCTCGAACATCTCCGCCGCTGCCATCGCATCCGGGCTCGGCTCACCGGCCCTCTGGGAGCGATTCCACCGGCATTGGCCACGAGCGTGGCGATCGCGGAGCAGCGCGACGGCACGGTGGTGCTCGAGGCTGGCGACTCGCTGGCCCCGCTGTTGGGCTGGCTGGCGACGCTCCCGCTGGAGGAGGTGCGGATCGAGCCAGTGGGGCTCGCCGCCGTGTACGACCGATTTCACCGCTAGAATCTTGTCATGTGGAATACCGCCATTTGGAAGAAGACGTGGGGCGACCAGCGGGTGCTGGTGCTGTCGCTCGTGGCACTCTGGACCGCATTTCCCTGGATCTACATCTGGCTCTCCGCGCAGATTCCGATGCCAGCGTTTCAGGACGTGCTCCTGCGGGCCATTCCGAAGGATTGGCAGCGGCTCTCGGGCGTGCCGTTCACGGAGGTGGCCACACACGCCGGCCGCGTCGCCCTCGCCTTCGTCGATCCGGTGGTCGTGCTGGCCGCCACGGTGTGGGGCATCACCCGCGGCAGCGATGCGGTTTCCGGTCAGCTTGAACGTGGCACCATGGAGATGGTGCTGGCGGCGCCCGTGCGGCGGGTGGCCGTGTTCGTGACGCAGGCGTTGGCAACGACGGCAGCTGCGGCCCTTCTCTGCACCGTGCTGTTCGCGTCGGTTTGGGGGGCGATCGCGTTCGGCCCATGGGCGGGCAAGGTCGATCCGTTCCGGTTCCTCCCCGCGGCAGCGAACGTGTTTGGATTGATGGTCTGCGTGGCCGGCATCGCGGCCGGCGTCTCCGCCGCCGACAGCTACCGCTGGCGGACGGTCGGCATTCTCTGCGGCTTCTACGTGTTTTCTATCCTCGCCAAGCTCGTGGGGCGGCTCAGCAGGCCGCTCGGCTGGGTCGGCTATCTGTCGATCCTGAATGCCTACGAGCCACAGCGACTGGTCGGGGATGCGGCCGAATCGTGGCGACTGCTGGCGACCTATGACTGCGTGCTTCTCGGCGTCGGCGTGGCTGCCTATGTGATCGGAGCCGTCGTGTTCGCCAAACGCGACCTGCCCGCACCGCTGTAGCATGATCGCTCGGGGCCGGCATTCGCCGAAAAAGCCCGCATGGCGGGAAAGCGGCCGCTTGCCCCATACTAGAGGCGGATGAGGCTGTTGCAGGATGAGCAAGAGGGCCCCGCGTCAGGGGCCGGTCCACAGGAAGCATCGACCCCATGAAGATATCGTTCACACACCGTTTACTGCTCGTGCCTGCCCTCCTTGCCGCCGCCGTGAGTGCCGCCGCCGCGGAGCCTGCGGGCGTCGTGGCGGAACCAGCCGCCGCGACTGAGTCGCCAGGCCAGGACGACCTCGATGCGGCTGTCGATGCGAAGCTTTCCGCACAGAGCATCGATGACTTCGCCAACGTGCTCGACCTCTGCAAGCGGGCCATCAAGAAGGGACTCGCCGCCGACCAGCAGCAGTTCGCGGAGAATCTCTACACCGACACGCTCATGTATCGTGCCGGCCGGATCGTGCAGGCAATTTACGAGGTCGAGACCCCCGATCCGCAGTGGCCGCGGCTGCGGTCGTTTGCCATGCGTGACCTGAACGAAGTGATCGAACGTGATCCCAATCTTGGCGACGCCCAGCTCATGATCGCTCAGTTGGAGAGCCTGCCTGGCGGCAATCGTGAGCGGGCCCGCACGGCCGCCGCGAAGGCGATCGAACTGCTGCCCGACGACAAACTGCAGACGGCCCAGGCCCACATCGTGCTCGGCAACACCGCCGACGCGGATGACCGCGCGGAGCGTGGTTTGCACTACGACAAGGCGGTGGAACTCGCGCCGCGTGACAAGGACATCCGCCGCACCCGCGGCCTGTTCCATCTGCTCACGGATGAATTTGAGAAGGCCCGCGGCGATCTGGAGGCCGCCATCGATGCCGACCCCGAAGATGCCTCGCTGCAGGAGGCGCTCGGGCTGTCGCTGATGATGGACGACAAGCTGGAGGCCGCCGAGCAGGCATTTGATCGGGCCATCAAACTCGACCCCGATTCTTCCGGAGCGCTCTTGCAGCGGGCCCGTGTGCGTGCCATGCGGGGCGATCGACCGGAGGCAATCGCCGATCTCGACAAGGCCATCCGCATCGCCCCCGACGAGGTCGTGCCGCTCGTGCTCCGTGCCCGCATTCATCAGCAGGCGGGCGATTCCGAGCGGGCTGCAGCGGATCTCGAGCGGGTGCTTGCGAAGCACCCCGACCATCCGGCGGCCATCGAGCTCCGCGGCCTGATCGCCGCCGAACGAAACGACTACCCGGCGGCGATCCGCGACTTCCGCAAACTGGTGGCGCAGAAGCCCGATGACGCCGTGCTCATGGGGCAGTTGGGCATGCTCTACCTGGCGGCGAAGCAGCCGCGGCAGGCGATCCGGCGGTTTACCCGGTCGATCGAACTCGACGAAAAGAATTTCGCAAGTTGGCGAGGCCGCAGTGATGCCGAGATTTCCATCGGCGATCACAAGGCGGCACGCTCAGACCTCGAGAAGGCACTTGAAATCGCGCCGGACGACTCGGGTGTTCTCAACAACCTCGCGTGGTTGCTGGCCACATCGCCGGACGAGGCTCTCCGTGACGGCAAGCGGGCGATCGAGTTGGCGAGGAAGGCCTGCGAGGAGACAACCTGGAAGCAGCCCCACATCATCAGCACGTTGGCCGCCGGCTACGCCGAGACGGGTGATTTCGCGGAGGCGCGGAAATACAGCAAGCAGGCGGTCGAGTCGGAGGGCAGTTCCCCCGAAGTGAAGACGCAGTTAGCAGGCGAGCTGGCGAGCTACGAGGCTGAGAAGCCGTGGCGCGAGAGGCAGGAACAGGAGGATCTGCCTCTGGAGGAAGAACACGCCACCGATCTGGACGATGATGAGCCGGCCGACGAAGAGGCTGCGAAGCCGCAGGAACCGGCCACTCCCAGAAAGAAGCGACGGCCGTTCGACTGATCGCACGCCAGGCAACAGAGTGGAGTGAGGATGTTTGCTTTCCTCATCCAAGCCCAGCAACGCGGATTCCCTCGCTTGCGCTTCGGGCTTGCATGGGAGTGGGGCGACGTGCGGCATGGGAGTGGGGCGACGTGCGGCAATGGAGTTGGGCGTGGGGATTTGCCGTCCTCATCCAAGCCCGCAGCGCAAGCAAGGGAATGCGGGTGGAGACACGTGAAACACGTCACGTTCCAACGCTGTGCCCGTCACTTTCCCTGAACGAGTGCGTCGTGCCGCACGGCGGCCTGGCGGGCGGCCTCTTTGTTCCCGGCCCGTTGCCATGCGCGATAGGCGAGCAGCGTGGCGGCCACCGCCTTATCGAGCCGCCCATCGGCTTCCGCACCGGTGGCG
>CAYSPN010000418.1:0-1664 GCA_964432895.1 uncultured Candidatus Kuenenia sp. | reverse complement strand
CAGATCCTCGACGCCAACAATAGGGCGGTGCGGATTGCGGGCGTGAACTGGTTCGGCTTCGAGACAACCAACTTCGCCCCGCACGGCCTCTGGACTCGCGGCTACAAGGAGATGATGGATCAGATGAAGTCACTCGGATTCAACACGATCCGCCTGCCCTACTGTGACCAGCTCTTCGACGCGAGCAGCACGCCCAACAGCATCGATTTCTCGAAGAACGCCGATTTGCAGGGGCAGAGCGGCCTGCAGATCATGGACAAGATCGTGACCTATGCCGGCCAGATCGGGCTCAAGATCATCCTCGACCACCACCGCTCGGAGGCCGGCAACAGTGCCAATGCCTCCGGCCTCTGGTACACCGCCGCGTATCCCGAGAGCAAGTGGATCAGCAACCTCTCGATGCTCGCCACTCGCTATGCGGGCAACTCGACCGTCATCGGCATCGATCTCCACAATGAGCCGCACGGCCCGGCCACGTGGGGCGACGGCAGCGCGAACGACTGGCGGCTGGCCGCGGAGCGGGGGGGCAACGCCGTGCTCGCCGCCAATCCCAACCTGTTGGTAATCGTGGAGGGCATCGAAACAGCCTCGTCGGGCAGCTACTGGTGGGGCGGCAATCTCTCGAACGCCGGCACGGCACCCGTCCGGCTGAATACGGCCGGGCGGCTCGTCTACTCGGCCCACGACTACCCGGCCAGCGTCTACCAGCAGAAATACTTCAGCGACCCCAACTACCCGAACAACCTGCCGGAAGTGTGGGACAAGAACTGGGGGTATCTCTTCCGCACGGGCACCGCACCGGTCCTGCTGGGTGAATTCGGAAGCACCCTCGCCACGGCCAGCGATCAGGCCTGGTACTCCAAGATGGTCACCTATCTGAAGGGCGATCTCGATGGCAACGGATCGGTCGATCTGGCGGCAGGTCAGCAGGGAATCAGCTGGACTTTCTGGTCGTGGAATCCCAATTCCGGCGATACCGGCGGCATCCTGGCCAACGACTGGAAGACGGTGAACACGGCCAAGGTCGATCCGCTCAAGGCGGTGCAGTTTCAGTTTCCGGCGGTGTCGGGAACGGGCAGTTCGATCACGACGACACCGCTCACATTCACCGTGACGCTCTCGGCGGCGAGTACGCAGTCGGTGACCGTGCAGTATGCCACGGCCAATGGCACGGCGGTCGCCAGCAGCGACTACACAGCGGCCTCGGGCACACTCACGTTTGCCCCCGGCGAGACGCAGAAACCAGTGACCGTGCTCGTCACCCGCGACACGACAGCCGAATCGAACGAAACGTTTTCACTGAAGTTGACCAGCCCGACGAATGCCACGTTGACGAAGTCGGCGGCAACGGGCACGATCCTCGACGACGACACCGTGGTGCCGACACCTACTCCGACTCCGACTCCGACGCCGACTCCCGCACCAACCCCCGCTCCCGCGGGCAAGGTGGTGGCCACCTACACCCAGACAACCGGCTGGGGAACCGGATTCAACGGTGCCATGAAGCTCAAGAACACGGGCATGACGGCCATCACTGGCTGGACGATGGAGTTCGACATGAAGGCGAACATCGTCAACATCTGGAACGCGGTGATCGTCAGCCACGTCGGCACCCGCTACGTGATCAAGAACGCCGACTGGAACGGCACGATCGCGGCCGGCGC
>CAYSPN010000417.1:0-5878 GCA_964432895.1 uncultured Candidatus Kuenenia sp. | reverse complement strand
GGGGTGAAGGCTCTCAGTTGTACCTGTTCATGGCCGCCTGGATGCCCAGTGCCGCCCATTCCTCGGCGGCGTCGGCAGCCCGTTCCAGCAGACCATCGACCGCCTCGCGCTCCGATTTGGCGAACTTCCCCAGGACAAAATCGGCCGATTTCCAGCCAGCAGGCATAGGGCCGATGCCCACCCGCAGGCGAGGGATGGAGGTGCTACCCAACCTGGCGAGCACGTCCGAGAGACCGTTTTGGCCACCGGCCGACCCGCTGGGACGCAGCCGGATCGTGTCGGTGGGAAGCTGAAAATCATCGCAAATCACCAGAATGTCGTTGTCATCGATTTTGTAGAAGTCTCGTGCCGCCAGCACGCTTGTACCGCTGAGATTCATCCACGTCAGCGGCCACAGCAAGAGGACGGACGAACCTCGCAGCGTGGCCTGGGCCGTTTCGCCCTGGAACCGTGATCGCCGCACGGGTGAGCCGGCCCGTCGGGCAAGAATCCCCAGCACGTCGAAGCCGACGTTGTGGCGGGTGCCCTCGTAGCCGCGTCCCGGGTTGCCTAAGCCAACCAAAAGTTTCAAGTCAGGAGTTTCAAGTCAGGAGTTTCACGTGTGGTTGCCGGAAGGCATTGGCCGCGTTTCAGCCTGCCAATGTCACGACTTCTCCGCTTCGGCCTCTCCTTCCTCGGCCGGCTTGCGGCCAATCAGTTCTGGTTCGACGCCGCCCGCCGCGGCTTCCTCGGCCTTGTCGACCGGGACCATGCATGTGACAACCGCCTCGTCCGCGTCGGCGAGAGCCTTCGCGCCGGCAGGCAGTTCGAGATCATGCACCTTGATCGTGCCGCCGAGTTGGAGTTTGCCAACCGCGGCGTGGATTTTTTCGGGGACCGCATCAGCCCGGCATTCAAGCTCGATTTCGTGCAGGATCAGGCTCAGCACGCCGCCGGCTCGCTGGCCAGGGCACTCGCCCTTGAGGTCGACGGGCACCTTCACCTTGATGCGGTCAGTGGCACTGACCCGCAGGAAATCGACGTGAACCGGCTCGACGCCGAATGTGTCCCACTGGAGTTCGCGGATCAGGGCGCCGGTCTTGACGGCCCCCTTCAATTCAACGATGCGGCTCCCGTGACGGACCGCGGCCTGCACGGCCTCGCGGGTGGCAACGAGATCGACGCATTTCTCGCCGTGGCCGTAGAGCACGGCGGGCACGAGCCCTTCGCGGCGCAGCTTGCGGCTGGCGCGGCTACCGGTCTCTTTGCGGAGCTGGACTTCAACAGAATCGCTCATGGGAACTCCTCTTGGGAAGCGGGCCATTTTGCCATGAAACCGCCGTTCCGCAAGCCGAGTTCACTCTCGCCCGGGGGAGACGTGTTTTGCGGGGGGGAGGGGGCTGTTTTTCGGCGTTTTCTGCAGGCGTGCGGGGCCTCGCGTGGAGCTTCGAACAGGCCCGCTGCTGCTCACTGGAACATCATGCTCACCGACTCGTTGCGGTGAATCCGCTTGATGGCCTGCCCAAGGAGGCTGGCGACCGAAAGCACGGTGATGTTCGGCAGCGATTTTTCCGGCGGCAGCGGGATGGAATCGGTGATGATGATTCCGGCGAAGGGGGCTGCCTTGAGCCGCTCGATCGCGGGACCGACGAGCAGGCCATGGGTGGCCGCGGCGTAGATCGCCTTCGCGCCGTGCCGGTGGACCACCTCGGCCGCCGAGCAGATCGAGCCTGCCGTGCTGATCATGTCGTCGAACATCAGCGCGATCTTTCCGGACACGTCGGCACCGATGACATTCGTGCTCTTGGTCGTGTCGGCGCTCAGCCGTCGCTTGTCGACGATCGCCAGCGGGGCTCCCAGGTGGTTGGCGTGGCCGACCGCCCGCTTGATGCCCCCCGCATCGGCGCTCACGACCACCAGTTCGTCGTGGGGCAGATCGAGCGACTGCAGGTGGTTGTTGAGCACGGGCGCCGCGTAGAGATGGTCCACGGGAACGTCGAAAAAGCCCTGGATTTGGGCGGCATGCAGGTCCATGGCCAGCACGCGGTCGGCGCCCGCTCGCGTGATCAGGTTGGCGACGAGCTTGGCGGTGATCGGCACGCGGCCGGCGTCCTTGCGGTCCTGGCGGGCGTAGCCGAAGTAGGGAATGACAGCCGTGAGCCGGTAGGAACTGGCCCGCTTGAAGCTGTCGATCATGACGAGCAGCTCCATCAGGTTTTCGTTCACAGGGGGGCAGGTGGGCTGCACGATGAACACGTCGCGGCCGCGGACGTCTTCATCGATCTTGCAGGAGATCTCGCCATCGGGGAACCGCCCCATCGAGATCTTGCCCATCGGCAGGTTCAGATAGCGGCAGATGTCCTGCGTGAGCGGCGCGTTGGCAGGGCCGCAGAAAATCTTGAGGTCGTTCATGGATACGTCCTGCGGGCGAGGGCGGCAAAGGCTGCTGACAGACTGTCACTGTGACGGCGGGGCGGCGGTTCTTCAAGCCGTGGCCTGTCTCGGTGCGGCCTCGGGATTCCAGGGGCTTGTATCACCCGTTCGTCGTGGTGATTCTGGTGCGAAGACGTCGAAGTCGCCTAGCGGATTCCACGACCGGTTCTTTCCGGTTCTACGCCGCTCCTCTTGCCTGGTCGCCAGCCCCATGTCGACATCCCACAATCCCGAGGCCGACCGACTCGGTGCCGTCAGCGACGATTCTCACGGCTGGCGGCGCTGGGGCCCATATCTTTCCGACCGGTCCTGGGGCACGGTCCGGGAAGACTATTCCGCGGAAGGCGACGCCTGGCGGTATCTCCCGTATGGCAAGTCCCGTTCCAAGGCCTACCGGTGGGGCGAAGATGGCATCGCCGGGATCTGCGACCGGTTTCAGTTGCTCTGTTTCGCGACGACCTTCTGGAATGAACGCGACTCGCATCTCAAGGAACGGTTTTTCGGGCTCACCCCATTCGAGGGCAACCACGGCGAGGACGTGAAAGAATACTACTTTCACGTCGACAACACCCCCACCCACTCCTTCATGAGCCTGCGGTATCGCTATCCGCAGCAAGCGTTTCCCTACGAACAGTTGGTCGCCGAAAACCTGTGGCGGGCAGGGCAGGGGCCGGAGTACGAACTCCTCGACACGGGCGTCTTCGCGGATGATCGCTGGTTTGAGATCCTCATCGAATACGCCAAGGCGACCACCGAGGAGATCGCCATCCGGATCACGGCCACGAACTGCGGGCCCGAACCGGCCCCGTTGCACATGCTGCCGACGCTCTGGTTTCGGAACACTTGGTCGTGGGGGCCGCAGCCACTGCCGCAGCCGGTGATCCGCACCGTGGCCGGTCCGCCCGGCATGCTCTGCCTGGAGGCCGATGACAACGACATGGTGCTCGACCCGAGGATGCCCGCCGGTTGCCGGCTCGGGCCACGCTGGCTCATCGCCGCTTCCGATGACGCCTCCGTGCTGGCGACCGACAATGAGACCAACGGGGCGGTCGCCTACGGCCCCGGCAACGCCAGCCACTCACGGTTCACGAAGGATGCGTTTCACCGGTTTCTCTGCGGCCGGGAGCGGGCCGCTGTGAACCCGGCCGGGCACGGCACGAAGGTTGGCATCCACCGTCGCTGGCTGGTGCAGCCCGGCGGATCGGTCACCATGCACCTCGTGCTGACCGATAGGCCACCCTCCGAGGTCTTGCCGGCGAATACGGTCGGCACCGCCGTCGCTGGCGGTCCCGCACTCGCCAACCTCGTCGACACCCTCATGGCCACCCGACAGAAGGAGGCCGACCGCTTCTACGAAGAGCTGGCACCGCTCGACGCCACGCCCGACGAGCGGCACGTGCAGCGACGGGCGCTGGCGGGCCTGCTCTGGTCGAAGCAAAACTACATTTTCGATGTCGAGAAGTGGCTCGACGGCGACAATCCCGAGGCGCCGCCGCCGGCATCGCGCCGCACGATCCGCAACCAGCACTGGCGGCATCTCAATTCGCTGCGGGTGCTCTCAATGCCCGACACGTGGGAGTATCCGTGGTTCGCGGCCTGGGATCTCGCCTTTCAGTGCATTCCCTTTGCGCTGGTCGACACGCAGTTCGCCAAGGATCAGCTCTGGTTTCTGCTCTTCGAGCAGTTCCAGCATCCCAGCGGCCAGCTGCCGGCCTATGAGTGGGAGTTCAACGACTTGAATCCCCCGGTGCACGCCTGGGCCGTCTGGCGGGTCTTCACGATGGAGAAGAGGCTGCACGGCCGCAAAGATCGGGCCTGGCTGGAGCGGTGCTACCACAAACTGCTCTTGAATTTCACCAGCTGGGTGAACAAGGTCGACCGTGAGGGCAATAATGTGTTCGAGGGTGGGTTTCTCGGCCTCGACAACATCAGCATCTTCGACCGGAGCGAGCAGCTCGAAGCCGGTGCCGCGCTCGAACAGTCCGACGCGACCGGCTGGATGGGGATGTTTTCCCTGACGATGATGCGGATCTCGCTGGAGCTGGCCAAGGAAAACCCCGTCTACGAGAGCATGGCGTCGAAGTTCCTGCAGCACTATGCCCACATCGCCTATGCGATGAAGCACATGGGCCGCCGCGACTACTCCCTCTTCGACGAGGAGGACGGCTTTTTCTACGACGTGCTACGGCATGCCGACGGCCGGTATCAGAAATTCCGGGTGCGGTCGCTGGTGGGGCTGATCCCGATGTTTGCCGTGGAGCGGCTGGAGGCGAAGTGGATCGAGCCCTTCAAAGAGTTCACCGCCAACTTGAACTGGTTTCTCAACAACCGGGCCGACATGGTGGCGAAGGTGATCCAGCGGGTGCCGCAGGCCGACGGATCGACCACGCACCTGCTCACGATCATGAACTTCGCCCAGCTCACGCGGCTGTTGGGCAGGCTGCACGATCCGGATGAATTTCTTGCCCCGCACGGCGTGCGGTCGCTTTCGAAGAAGCACCAGCACGAGCCGTTCGAATTCGAGGGACGTCGGGTGGGCTACGAGCCGGCGGAGTCGACGACGAAGCTCAAGGGGGGCAACTCCAACTGGCGGGGCCCTATCTGGTTTCCGACCACGTTCCTGATCATCGAATCGCTGCGAAAGCTGGGCACGGCCTTTGGCCCGGATGTCTGCCTGGAGACGCCCGCGTCGGCCGGCCAACCGATCGCCTTTCGTGAGATGGCCCGCGATATCGCCCGCCGGATGACAGGCATCTTTCTCGTGGATGCCTCGGGGCGTCGGCCCGTCTGGGGCGACATGGAACGCTTCCGCAACGACCCGCGGTGGCGCGATGAACTGCTCTTCTACGAATACTTCCACGGCGACACGGCTGCCGGCCTGGGGGCGAGCCACCAGACAGGCTGGACGGCGCTGGTGGCCAATCTCATCGACGAGTGGCAGTGAGACCTCTGGCCGCACCGTTGGCCTCGAGGCCAACGCCGCGGCGACGGCGGCGAGTTGTTCTGGGGTGTTCACCGAGAGCGTCTCGCTCTGGTCGAGGCAGGCGACGGCGTCGACAACGCGGCCCTCGGCCAACAGCATGCCGGGGCAGTCGGTAATGTAGTATTCACCGGCTGCGTTGGCGTTGTCGAGCTGCGAGAGAGCGGTCAGCAGGGCCCGCGCCTCGAATACGTAGGTGCTCATGTTCACCTCGCGGATACCGCGCTGGTCGGGCGTGGCGTCCTTCTCCTCGACGATGCCCACGAAGGCTCCGGCGGCATCCCGCACGATCCGGCCCAGGCCGGTGGGGTCGCTGGTGACCGCGGTGCCGAGCAGGCAGGCGGCCTGCAGTTCGGCAAAGCGGTGGAGCAGACCGGTGACGCTCTCCGGCCGCAGCATCGGCGAGTCGCCGCAGACGATCACCACGGGTCGGCGGGTGGCGGGCGATCCCTGAGCGAGCCGCTCCTTGATCAGCGAGGCCGCCGC
>CAYSPN010000416.1:0-1666 GCA_964432895.1 uncultured Candidatus Kuenenia sp. | reverse complement strand
AACCGCAAGGTCTTCACGCTGCCGGTGGCCCTGTCGATCATGGTGTTCTTCGCGCTGTGTGCGCAATGCGCCAGCACGCTGGTCGTGATCGGCCGGGAGACCAAGAGCTGGCTCTGGCCCATCGTCACGTTCACCTACATGACTGTGTTGGCATGGCTCGGCGCCTTCGCCACCTACCAGATCGGCACTTGGCTGGGCGGATAGATCGAATCCGCAAAGGTCGCGTGGCCCAAACCGCCGGGGGCGGTGAAAGCCTCCGACTCGAAGCGAGGATACGCTGACTCGCTTCGGCTTCCCCCGACCCCCGGCTCCTCAAGCGACGAGAGCAGAAGAGCTTTTCTATGCAGGATCTCGTCGCCATCGCCGTCGCGACCGCAGCTGCCGTCTGGCTGGCGTGGTCGCTCACGAAGCGGTTCTTCGCCCCGCCATGCCAGCCGCCGGCCGTTCCCGGCGGCGGCGACGGCTTCGTGCCACTGGAGAGCCTCACGAAGACTAAAAACAAGTCTTTGCACCAACGTCAGTGAGTCGCGTCACCCCGGCGAAGCTCGCCGCAGGCGAGTCGCCCAGCCGCCGCTCCGCGGCGGCCGCGGTCGCCCTGAGGTGCGACCGGCCGGCCGGCAGGGCACACCTGGGCTGTGCCCACGCCGGCCCCAGCCCGCCGGGGCCATGGATGGCCCGGCGGGCGTGAAGACTAGTACATGTCGTAGTCGCCGCCGTGGCCGGCGCCGCCGGCCTTCGGCTTGGAATCCTTCGGCTTCTCAGCGATCAGGGCATCGCTTGTCAGAAGCAACGTCGACACGCTGGTGGCGTTTTGCAGTGCAGTCCGCGTCACCTTCGCCGGATCGATGACACCCGCCTTGACGAGATCCTCGTACTCGTTGGTCGCGGCGTTGTAGCCAAAGTTGCCGCTGCCACCGAGGACTTTCTCGCACACGATCGAGCCGTCCTGACCGGCATTTGACGAGATCATCGTCACCGGCGCCCGGCAGGCACGAACCACGATGTTGAAGCCGACCGTCTCGTCGTCCGAGAGGCCCTTCGGCTTGACGTGCGAACTGGCCCGCAGCAGGGCGACACCGCCGCCCGGCAGGATGCCTTCTTCGACGGCCGCCCGCGTCGCATGGAGCGCGTCCTCGACCCGGGCCTTCTTCTCCTTCATCTCGCTTTCAGTCGCGGCACCGACGTTGATCTTCGCCACGCCGCCGGCAAGCTTCGCCAGCCGTTCCTCCAGTTTTTCGCGGTCGTAGTCACTGGTGGCGGCGGCAATCTCGTGCCGGATCTGTTCGATCCGCGACTTGATCGCCGTGGTCTTGCCGGCACCCTCGATGATCGTGGTGTTGTCCTTGTCGACGATCACCTTCTTGGCCCGGCCCAGCTCGGCCAGGCCGAGGTTCTCGAGCTTCATGCCAAGGTTCTCGAACACGGCCGTGGCACCGGTGATGATTGCGATGTCTTCCATCATCGCCTTCCGACGGTCGCCGTAGCCAGGTGCCTTCACGGCGCAGACCTGGAAGGTGCCCCGCAGCCGGTTGATCACGAGCGTGGCCAGCGCCTCACCATCCACCTCTTCCGAGACGATCAGCAGCGGCTTGCCGGCGTTCACGACGGCCTCGAGCAGCGGCACGATGTCCTTGACGCTCGAGATCTTCTTCTCGAACACGAGGAT
>CAYSPN010000415.1:0-3545 GCA_964432895.1 uncultured Candidatus Kuenenia sp. | reverse complement strand
CGAGCGAGGGAATTCGCGTTCCGAGCGGTGAATCCGACCGCATTCCCTTGCTTGCGCTGCGGGCTTGGATGGGCATGGGTTTTCATGCAAGCCCGACGCACGAGCGAGATCCGTGTTACACGGCCCTGCGGGCTTGGCGATACCAGTGAATGAGAGCATTCGTCGAGCTGTCGTGGCCGAGCGACGGCTCTGCCTGCGATTCCAGCTCGGGGATGATCCGGTTGGCGAGCACCTTGCCCAGCTCTACGCCCCACTGGTCGAACGGGTTGACGCCCCAGACGCAGCCCTGCGTGAAGACGCTGTGCTCGTAGAGGGCCACGAGGCTGCCGAGCACATGGGGAGTGAGCCGCTCGGCGAGGATCGTGGTGCTCGGACGGTTGCCCGGAAACGTCTTGTGCGGCACGAGCGACTCCGGCACGCCTTCAGCCCGCACCTCGTCGGCCGTCTTGCCGAAGGCAAGCGCCTCCGCCTGTGCGAAAACGTTTGACATCAGCAGATCGTGATGCCGGCCAATGGGATTGTCCGACCGGGCGAAGCCGAGAAAGTCGCAGGGGATCGTCCGCGTGCCCTGATGGATCAACTGATAGAAGGAGTGCTGGCCATTCGTGCCCGGCTCGCCCCAGAAGATCGGGCTGGTCTGGTAGTCGTCGATCACCCGGCCATCGAGCGTCACCCGCTTGCCGTTGGACTCCATCGTGAGCTGCTGAAGATAGGCCGGGAACCGCTTCAGATACTGGTCGTAGGGGAGCACGGCGATCGTGTGGCTGCCCAAGAACGTCGTGTTCCAGACGGCGAGCAGACCGTGCAGCACCGGCAGGTTGTGGGCGAACGGCGCGGTGCGAAAGTGGGTGTCCATCGCGTGGAAGCCGGCGAGCAATTCGGTGAACGCCTCCGGCCCGATGGCGAGCATCGTTGAGAGACCGATCGCCGAGTCCATCGAGTAGCGTCCGCCCACCCAGTCCCAGAAGCCGAACATGTTGGCCGTGTCGATTCCGAAGGCCGACACCTCTGCGGCGTTGGTGGAGACGGCGACGAAGTGCCGCGCGACGGCGGCCGGATCCCGCAGCGATGCGAGCAGCCACTCCCGCGCCGACCGTGCGTTGGCCATGGTCTCCTGCGTGGTGAACGTCTTCGACGAGATCACGAAGAGCGTCTCGGCGGGATCGAGGTCGCGGGTCGCCTCGACAAAGTCGGTGCCGTCGACATTGGAGACAAACCGAAACGTCAGCTGCCGGTCGGCGACATGCCGCAGCGCCTCGTAGGCCATCACTGGCCCGAGGTCAGAGCCGCCGATGCCCACGTTGACCACCGCGCGGATCGGCCGGCCGGTGTGTCCCTTCCAGGTGCCGCCGCGGATCTGCCGGCAGAAGGCTGTCATGCGGCCGAGCACCTCGTGCACGTCGGGCACGACATCGTGGCCGTCGACGAGGATCTTCTCGCCCCGTGGGGCACGTAGCGCCACATGGAGCACGGCGCGGTGCTCGGTCGAATTGATCTTCTCGCCGGAGAACATCGCGTCGATCCGCTCGCGTAGGCCGCAGGCCTGCGCGAGGCCGATGAGCAGCGAGAGCGTCTCATCGGTGATCCGCTGCTTCGAATAATCGACATGCAGGCCGCAGGCGTCGATCACGAACCGTTCGCCACGGCCGGCATCGGCCGCGAAGAGCTGCCGGAGATGCGTGCCCTGCTGCGCCGAAGCGTGGGCGGCGACCTTCTGCCACTCAGGCAGGGAAACGCGACTGGGAAGCGAGTGGGTCATCGGGCTGTTCCTCCTGCGGCGGATACCGTCTGCGACTTCTTCACGATCACCTCGAGCAGTTCGTTCCAACTCTTCACGAAGGCGTCGGCACCATCCTTCTGGAGCTTCGCGCCGAGCGCATCGAGGTCGATGCCGGCACGGCTGATGGCGAAGAGCGTCTCGTCGGCGTTGCCGCCGCCGGCCGACACGATGCCCCCAAGCACGCCATGGTCGGCGAAGGCCAGCAGCGTCTGCTCAGGCATCGTGTTGACGGTGTTGGGCGAGGCGAGCGTCGAGACATAGAGCGAGTCGGAGAGCTTTGGATCCTTGGTGCCGGTGCTGGCGTAGAGCAGCCGCTGCGGCATGGCGCCGAAGTTGGCGAGCCTCTGAAAGCGGTCGGAGGCGAGCAGGTCGCGATAGGCCCGGTAGCTCTGCTGGCCGATCGCGATCCCGAGCCTGTTGGCCAGGTCGGGCGGAAGCTGGGCCGCCGTCGCGCCGTCCCAGCGGCTGATGAAAAGCGACGCCACCGAGCAGACACGCGGCGAAAGCCCGGCCTCGATCCGCCGCTCGATGCCCCGCAGGTAGGCCTCCGCCGCGGCGAGGTAGTGCGCGGTCGTGAACAGGAGCGTGACGTTCACCGGTACGCCGGCGAAGATCGCCTCTTGAATAGCCGGCAGGCCCGCAGGGGTGCCAGGGATCTTGATGTAGAGGTTGGGGCGGTCGGCGCAGGCGTGCAGTTCGCGGGCCGCCGCGAGCGTACTCGTGGTGTCGTAGGCCAGCGTCGGCGAGACCTCCAGCGACACCCAGCCGTCGAGGCCGCCAGTGCGGTCGTAGACGGGCCGGAAGAGGTCGGCTGCGCGGCGGAGGTCTTCGATCGCCAGTTCGAAAAACAGCTTCTCACCAGCGAGTCCCTGCTTTACCTTCGCGGCGATGGCGGTGTCATAGAAGGGGGTGTTTTTGACGGCCGCGTTGTAGATCGACGGGTTGCTGGTCAGGCCCGTCACCGAGAGGTCGCGGATGTAGCGGGCGAGCGTGCCGTCGTCGAGCATGCCGCGGGTGATGTTGTCGAGCCAGAGGCTCTGTCCCAGATGATGGAGCTGCTGTGTGGTGGTGGCCATGGGATGTGCTCGGGAGTGGGGAATAGGGAGAGGGTCTGATCGGCAGGCGGCGTTCCGCGGCGGAGTTATACTCGACGATCTGCCGGGGAGGCGACCGCTCACGGTCGGGCCTGCCCTGGGCGGGCGAGCTGTCTCGTGCCGGCCGCTTCGCCGCCCTCGACGGTCTGTCGTATTCGCCCCGCTCTCAGGAGACATTTTGAATGGCTTCCGCTCCAGACCTCAACGACGACGATGTTCAGAAACTCGACCGTCTGCGCGACTCCTACCGCCGCCTGGAGAAGGAACTCGGGAAAGTCATCATCGGACAGCGGCAGACGATCGAACGCCTCGCGATCTGCCTCTTCGCTCGCGGCCACGCCCTCCTGATGGGCGTGCCCGGCCTCGCCAAGACGCTCCTGGTGAGCCGGTTGGCCGAGGCGGTGTCGCTGAAGTTCAGCCGCATCCAGTTCACGCCCGACCTGATGCCGATGGACATCACCGGCACCGACATCCTGCAGGAGGGACGCGACGGCCGTCGCGAGTTTCACTTCGTGCCCGGCCCGGTGTTTGCCAACATCGTGCTCGCCGACGAGATCAACCGGGCCCCGCCGAAGACACAGGCTGCCATGCTCGAGGCGATGCAGGAGCAGAAGGTGACGGTGGTGGGCAAGACCTCCCTTCTGGAGCCACCGTTCTTCGTGCTGGCCACG
>CAYSPN010000414.1:0-2224 GCA_964432895.1 uncultured Candidatus Kuenenia sp. | reverse complement strand
CGGGCGCCGCAGGCCACCGCTCTGGAGGCAGCCACGGCTGGCTCCCCGCAGCAGGCACAGACCCAATCGCTGGCCCAGCAATCCCGCTCGCAGTCGGCTGCCAAGCAGTGGGATGAGGCGATCGCGACCGCCGACAAGGCGTTGGCGGCGGATGCCAAGTCGCCGGCTGCGTTGATCGCCCGGGGCGTGGCCCGCGCCGGGAAGGGTGATTACGAGGCAGCCATCAAGGACTTCGACGCGGTCACTGGTCAGGCTGGCCGTGATCCCGCCCTCATCGCGCTGCGGTCCGATGCCCACGTGCAGCGGTCGAAGGTGCAGTATGCCCAGGGAAAATATCTGCCCGCGATCGACAGTTGCTACTTCGCGATCCTCGAGCAGAACAACAGCTTTGACGCTCACTTCAATCGTGGCCTGGCCTATCTCGCCAGGCACGACTACGACAAGGCCATTCGTAGTTTTGACAGCGCGATCCAGATCGACCCGAAATCGGCGGAGTCGATCAGCCATCGAGGGTTTGCCCATGGTGGTCTGGGCCGCTACGACAACGTGATCTGGGATCAGAACAAGGCGATTGAACTCGATCCCAAGCTTGCCATCGCCTACGAGCGACGGGCCGCCGCCCGCATTGCCAAGGGGGGCAAGGAGGTCGCCAAGGCTGCCGCCGACGTCTCCAAGGCGCTCGAACTCGATCCCAAGCTCCCCGAGGCGTTGTGCGACCGGTCACTGTTGGCGGCCATCGGCGGCGACATCGATCGGGCGGTCGTGGACGTCGAAGCGGCCATTGCCGCGGCGCCGAAGCTGGCTCGTGCCCGCCTACAGCGGGGTCTTCTCTGGCTCCAGAAGAAGGATGCCGAACAGGCGATCGCCGCACTGAGCGAAGCGATCCGGCTCGACCCGAAGTCTGCCGATGCCTACGCCGCCCGCGGTCAGGTCAACCTTGCAAACAAGGCCTACGAACCGGCCGTCGCCGACTTCAGCGAGGCCATCGAGCTCAATGCCAAGCTCTCCGGTGCCTATGCCGGCCGGGCCATGGCCCGCAAGAAGCTCGCGCCGGCCGAGGAAGGTTTCGCGGCGATCAAGGCCGATCTTGCCAAGGCCAAGGAACTCGAAGACCTGGCTGCCGGGAAGAAGCCCGACGATCCCTATGCCCATCCGCCCCGCTTCGATGTCGAGTCGGCTCCCGTCGATCCGGCGCGGCATGCGGCGGCGCTGGCATCAGCGAAGAAGATCGACGGTTTCATCGCCGCGAATTATGCCAAGCACAAGATCACGCCCATGCCTCCGGCGGATGATGCGACATTCGTGCGGCGGATTTATCTCGACATTGCCGGCCGGATTCCGACCTATCAGGAGACGACGAAGTTTCTTGTGTCACACGAGTCGGACAAGCGAACGAAGCTGATCGACCAACTGCTCGGCAGCGACGACTACGCCAGCCACTTCTTCAACTACTGGGCCGACGTCCTGCGGTACAAGGATCGGCCGAGCGAGGACGTCCGCGGCGAGCCCTACCGGCAGTGGATCAAGCAATCGCTGGCGGAGAACAGGCACTGGGATGAGATGGTGCATGCCATGCTCGCGTCGGATGGCCTGCCGTGGGAAAATCCGGCGACTGGGTATCTCCAGCGCGACCCGGGGATGCCGCTGGACAACGTCAACAATACGATTCGGATTTTTCTGGGCACGCGGATCGGCTGTGCGCAGTGCCACAACCATCCCTTCGACAAGTGGACGCAGAAGCAGTTCTATCAGGCGGCTGCCTATGTCTACGGCACGCAGACCCGGACCAATGCCAACGACAAGCGGTTCTGGTCCGACAAGCCCGGTGACCGGCTCAAGGAGGAATATGCGGCGATCGAACAGGAGGAGGAGGATCGGCGGCAGCGGTCCTATCAGTTTGACGGCCAGATGCGGGCGCTCACCAAGGTCGTGTTCGACGACGTTGGTCGGAAGATCCAGCTTCCTAAGGACTATGCCTACAGCGATGCCAAGCCGGGGGATGTGGTCGAGCCGAAGACGCTGTTCGGTTCCGACATCAAGCCACAGCCCGGCGAGACGCCGCGGCAGGTCTTCGCCCGCTGGCTCACTTCGAAGGAGAACCCGCGGTTTGCGATCACGATTGCGAATCGGCTCTGGAAGCAGGTGTTCGGGGCTGGGCAGATCGAGCCGGTCGACGACATGATGGATTCAACGGTCGCCGAGAATCCGGAGCTGATGAACTACC
>CAYSPN010000413.1:0-1871 GCA_964432895.1 uncultured Candidatus Kuenenia sp. | reverse complement strand
CGGGCTTTGATTTCCACCATCTCAACGGCTGCGGCGTTGCCGGTGAATTCCACGAATTCGGTCACGTCGCGGGCGACCGGCGTGGCGACGGTCACCGACGCCGGCGGCACCTCGACCAGCGGCGGAGCGTGGCGGCCGCAGCCTAGGCAGACCAGCAGACTGCCGAGGGCGAAGCGGCAGCGGCACAACCGGCGATAGGCGCACTGCCACATTTCGGGAGATCCACTGTCGATGACCACAGAAACACATGGGAACCTGCGGAGCATAGACCGGATGCCGGCCCATCCGCAATCGGCCGGCTGTGCCGCGCCAGCCGAAGCCACGTCGACGAGTGGACAGCGACCGATTACCTTCTGCGTATGGATTCACTCGTGTCGACGGCGTGGCGGTGGTGGCTCGTGCTCTGGCCGCACGTCCTGGCCACCTCGATTCTGGCCATCAACATCGCCGCTTCCGCCCATGCGATCCTCGTCAAGCGAGACACCCGATCGACCATCGGCTGGGTCGGCCTGATCTGGCTGTCGCCCGTCTTCGGCGCCATCGCGTATGCGGTGCTCGGCGTGAACCGCATCCGCTCGCGGGCCGGCCAGTTGCGTGCCGGCCAACTCGCGGTGGCCCATGAACTGCAGGCCGCGGTGCCCTCCCCGGAACGACTCGACCGGGCCATCAGCCCCGCCCACGCCCCGCTGCGGTCCCTTGCCACGCTCGTCGGCGAGGTGACAGGCCGGCCACTCGTTGACGGCAACCAGATCGAGCCGCTGATCGGTGGCGATGAGGCCTATCCCCGGATGCTCGCCGCGATCGATGCCGCCACGCGCAGCATCGGCATGGCCTCCTACATCTTCGACAACGATCCCACGGGAAAGCTCTTCGCCGCGGCACTCGCGCGGGCTGCCAAGCGCGGCGTCGAGGTCCGCGTGCTCGTCGATGGCATCGGCTCCCGCTACACATGGCCCTCGATCGTGGGAGTGCTGACGGGGCAGGGGGTGCGAGTCGACCGCTTTCTGCCCACGACCGTGCCGGTCTACTTTCCCTACGCCAACCTCCGCAACCATCGCAAGATCCTCGTCATTGACGGCGAGGTGGGCTTTACCGGCGGGCTCAACATCCGCGACGGCTGCTGGCTGGCCCGTCAGCCCCGGCATCCCGTCCGCGACATGCACTTCCAACTCCGCGGCCCGGTCGTCACGCAGCTGCTCGAGGTGTTTGCGGAGGACTGGGCCTTCGCCGCCGACGAGGTGCTGGTGGGCGATGGTGCGACACCCGAGTCCAACGCAGCCTGGGCGACGAGCACAGCCTTCGCCGGAGCGATGCTGGCACGGGGCATCCGCTACGGACCCGACGACCCTGACATCGGCCGGATCAAGCTCGTGATTGTTGGTGCGCTGGCCGCCGCGCAGAAATCGGTGCGAATCATGACGCCCTACTTCCTGCCCGACGACGCCGTCTGCCAGGCGCTCGACGTGGCAGCGATGCGGGGCGTCACGGTCGACATCGTGCTTCCCGATCAGAACAACCTGGCCCTGGTCAGCTGGGCATCGACGGCACTGCTCTGGCAGGTGCTCGGCCGGGGCTGCAACGTCTGGATGTCGCCGCCGCCGTTCGACCACACCAAGCTGATGGTCGTGGACGGCGCCTGGGCGCTGTTTGGCAGCGGCAACTGGGACGACCGCAGCATGCGACTCAATTTCGAGTTCAACGTCGAGACCTACGACCGCGATCTGGCCGCAGCCCTCGACCGGCACGTCGGCGATTGTATCGCCCAATCCCGCCGTAAGACGCTGGCGGAGGTGGACGGCCGCAGCCTCCCGGTCCGCCTTCGCGACGGCGTCGCCCGGCTCTTCTCGCCTTACCTGTAATCACGAAAAACA
>CAYSPN010000412.1:0-4252 GCA_964432895.1 uncultured Candidatus Kuenenia sp. | reverse complement strand
AGACCCCGGCAACACCCACAGCCACATACTCGCCCCCCGAACTGCGGTCATACAACGATCTGCAGGAGCTGTTCCTGCTCGATCCAGTGCACGAAGTCGATGCCGCAGCGGGATGGCCCAATGCTGTGGCCGGAGGGCCGGCAGTGTCCCCGCCTGCTGCGCCAGCGGGCGCAGCGGCGACCGCCGGCGTCTCCCCAGCCACCACGGGCGGCGACGTGCTCACCGCGAAGCTCGGAGGTCACACGCTCCTGGTCAACCGCGATACCGGCGTGTACTCCACACTCGATGCCGACCGCGGCATCACCGAGCACCGCGACCTCGAAACGCTGATGCGACCGTGGATCGAAGCCGATCGCCCGACGCGTCGCGCCGTCACCGCCCAGGCACGGCAGCTCCTTGAGCGACTTGAGCAGTCGTTTCTGAATGATGCCGCCACGACTGGCGGGCCCGTCCAACAGTGGTATCGGATCGGCGGTCACGACGTCTGCGTCCGCACGATCCCCGAGCAGGATGCGCGGCGGCTCAGGCCCGCACTCGGCCATCTGGCGATGCCCGAGGCACCGGCCTCGGCGGCAGGCCTCACCATCAGTGCATGGAACGGTGCCACGCCATCGGCCCCGCCAGTGCTTGCCGATCTGCTGCGACGGCTGCGGGCCGACTGGCGATTGGAATGTGGTCCACGGGGCGAGGTCCTCGAACTGCATTCCGTTGGAATCTCCGCGATCTACAACGCCGGTCCAAACGTGCTCAGCGTGGTCGATTTCGAGACGAATCGTGGCTGGCTACTGAAGCTCGATGACGACGCCTTCCCCTACTGGGAAGTCGGATCCCCCTTCCGGTTCCTGCTGCATGAATGGTTTGCGGCGAGGGGACTGCAGTATGTGCATGCCGCCGCGGTCGGCACAGAACGGGGCGGCGTGCTCCTGGTGGGCAAAGGTGGCTCCGGCAAGTCGACCACCGCCCTGCTCTGCGCCGCTGCTGGCATGCAGTATGCCGGCGACGACTACTGCCTGATCGACCCCTCTCGTGCATGGGCCCATAGCCTCTACAACACCGGCAAGCTCAAGGGCACGGAAGACTACGCCCGTCTTCCGGAGCTGAAGGGGCTTTCCACCAATCCCGACAGCTTTGAACGGGGCGGTGCCGACAAGGCGGTCTACTTCCTCGACGCGATCTGGCCCGACCACGTCGTGGCGGGCATGCCGCTGCAGGCCATCGTCGTGCCGCAGATCACCGGTCAGGCGGCCAGCAGCGTCGAGCCCTGCTCCGCGTTCGATGCGCTCGTGGCGATGCTGCCGAGCACTGTCGCGCAGCTCCCGGCGGCGGCGAACGAAGACTGCGACCGCATGGTGGCGCTGGCCGAGAAACTGCCGGCCTATCTGCTGCACCTCGGCACCGACACCCGCGGGATTCCGTCGGCGCTCACCACGCTTTTGAACGGGTGAAAGCTGCCCTGTGAACACATCCATCAGCGTCGTCATACCAGCCCACAACGCCGCCCGGTTCATCGGGCAGGCCATCGAGAGCGTCTTCCTGCAGCGGGCGGCTGCCGCGGACCTCGATCTCGACGTGATCGTGGTGGACAACGCCTCCACCGACGCCACCTGTGACTGCGTGCAGCGAGACTTCGGCTCGAAGCTGCGGCTCCTGCACGAGCCCCAGCCCGGCGCGGCGTGCGCCCGCAATACCGGCATCGCGACCGCCACCGCACCGCTCATCGCGTTTCTCGACGCCGACGACCTCTGGCTGCCGGGAAAGCTCGCGGACCAGTCCGCTGCCCTGGCAGCTCAGCCCGATGCGTCGCTCGCATTCTGCCACGGCGCGGAGTTCTCCGATCCGGCAGCCGCTTTCCGATGCAATCCAGAGTCGCGTCCTTTCATGGGACCATCTGGTCTGCTCGCCCGCCGCGAAGTGTTTGACGTCGCGGGGCCGCTCCCGGAATTTCGCTGCGGCGAGTTCATCGCCTGGTATGGCTGGGCACAGACGCTCGGGCTCAGGTCGCTCGTCGTGCCGGGCTCGTTCGTCCGTCGCCGCGTGCACACCAGCAACACCACCCGCGATCGTCAGGGCCTCGCAGAATACACCCAGGCGATGCATTGGCTGATGGAACGCCGCCGCGCACACGCCGCTGCCGGAGCCGCCGGCCGATGAATGACACCGCGCTCCTTGTACAGGCGATCATGGCCGGCTCCGCCGACACGGCGGCCGTGGCCTGGCGACAATGGCGCCGTGAGGTCGACGTGCAGAAGCTCTCTTGGTCGGCCCTCCATCTCCTACCGGTTCTCGGTCACGATCAGCTGCAGCCGTGGCTCGCGGGCGATCCCGACGCCGGGATTCTCATGGGCATCGTCCGCCGCGGATGGACCGAGGCCAAGATGCGTCGGCAGGTGCTGCAGGAGTGCACGGCCATGCTCGAAGCCGGCGGCGTGGGGCCGGTGATGGTGGCCGGCCCATCGGCTGTGTTCCTGCGGAACCAACGACCGGGCTCCGTGCGGCCGCTGACGGCGATCCACCTTGCGATGCCCAGGCACCAGCAGGCGGCCGCCCGCCAACTCCTCCAGAACTCGGGCTGGCTCCTCGAAGGCAACGCTCCCGAACCGAAGGCTCTCGACTGGGTGAGCCACACGAATTTCCTGCGCAACGGGATCCCTCTGAAACTCATCTGGCGACATCTGCCCGTAGCCCCCTGGCGGGCCCGCCGCTGCGAGGCCGACCTGTTCGCCAATGCCGAACCCGTCATGCAGGCGGAGCACCTCATGCTCTCCCTCCTCGGCACGACGAATGCCGGCGATCCGTTGATACCGTGGCAGGTCGATGCATCGCTCGTCGCGCTCACGGCCCAACAGTGGGAGCATTGCCGTGAACTCGCCACCTGCTACACACCTGCAGCGTTCGACCGTCTGGCGGAACTGCGACAGGCGGGCATGCCGGTACCTGCCATGCGGCCTCCCAGCCGGTGGGCGAGCCGTATGGAATCCCTCGCACACGCCGCGGCACGGAGTCTGGTGATCAAAGCCGGAAGACTCCGATCCGTCGGCCTTCCGCGAACATCGCTTCCACCCGCGTCCCCGACAGCCTCGCACCCATGACACCCAAGCCTTATTGCCTGTTCGTCACGTCGTTTCTGCCGTATCCGACGGGCGGTGGCTCCGCGATGCGAGCCAGCATTGCCCTGGAAGTGCTGTCGTCGCACTTCTCCGTGATCGTGGTGCATCCGGAAGTATGGGCCAGCCGCGAAGGCATCTTCCACGACGACTGGGTGCGGGCCCACTCTGCAGCGTTTTTTCGGATTCAGCCCGACCGGCTCAAGGACATCCGGCCTCTCGTGGAGGACTTCCTGGCCGGCGAACCGGGCGGCGCGCAGCTGGATGTGGTCTATGCATTCCGACAGGTCGTTGCTCCGCTGGCGATCAACTGCTTCACCGCGGCCGGATCCCGCCCCCGCGTCACGATCCTCGATCTCGATGACGACGAGTGCACCCGAAACGAGCAGTTCGTGCCACTGCACGAAGCCGCCGGTGAAGCAGCACTCGCGGACAAGATCCGTGCCGACATTCCAAAGATGAACCTGTTTCGCGCCATGCTGATGCCCCGTTTCAACCATCTCCTGCTCGCCAGCGCGGACGACTGCTCGGCCCTGCGGTCGCGCCATCCGGGCCATTCGTTCGTCCACGTGCCCAACGCCGTCCGGGCACCGCACTCATCGGCGACCACCGGTGTCCGCGACCCGCGGTCGATACTCTTTGTCGGCTCACTCGATTACCTGCCCAATGAAGACGCCGTGGCCTTCTTCGCCCACTCCATCCTGCCGCTCATCCGTAATAAGGATGAGCAGATGGCCTTCCGCATTGTGGGCGTCGGCCAGTCGGAATCGATCGTCGCGGTCAGAAGCCTCCCGGGCGTGAATCTCATCGGTGCCGTTCCGAATCTTGCCCCCGAGTATGCCGCCGCCGGCATGCTCGCGGTGCCACTGCGGGCTGGCAGCGGCACCCGCATCAAGATCCTGGAGGCGTTCCAGCATCGCACTCCCGTCGTCTCCACGACCAAGGGTGCGGAAGGCTTGGCCGTGACCAACGGCGAGCACCTCCTCATCGCCGACACGCCGGAGGATTTTGCCGCCGCCTGCCTGCGGCTCTCAACCGACGAGGACCTCTGCCGACGGCTCACCGACAATGCCCACGCGTGGGTCGTGCAGCACCACTCCATCGACACCGTGCGCCGGATCTTGGGCGGTTGCCTGAAAGCCCCGGGC
>CAYSPN010000411.1:0-14921 GCA_964432895.1 uncultured Candidatus Kuenenia sp. | reverse complement strand
TTGACCGTCAACGTCACCACGCTCAACGACGAGGGGCCCGGCTCGCTGCGGCAGGCGATTCTCGACATCAACACCGCCGCGAAGGCCGACACGATCAGCTTCAACAATCTGGGCGCCGGGACGATCGCCCTCAAGACGGCCCTGCCCACACTCACCAACCCCGCCGGCACGACGTTCTCCTACGGTGTCGGTACGACCGCCATCACTCTCGACGGCGCGGCGGCCGGACTGGCCGACGGTCTCACGATCGCCGCCAACGTCAACAGCGTGACGTTGAATGTGCCCAGCCTGACGCTCAGGAACTTCAACACCGGCCTGAGATTTCTCGGCACCTCCACCAACAGCCTGATCTCCGGGCTCACGATCACGAACAACATCAACGGCATCGTCCTGGATGGTGGCACCGCCACGAACATGAAGATCGCCAGCAACACGATCACACTAAACGGGCAAAACGGCATCCAGGCCACCGGCGGGATCACCGGTCTTACGATCGGCGGCGCCACCGCGGGAGACGCCAACACGATCTCGTTGAACGGCAACGGGCTGTTTTTCCAGCCCGGCACCTATACCACCACGTTCGTTCAGGGCAACACGATCACGAATAACAAGACCAACGGCGTGCTACTGGGAACCACGGGCGCCGCCCTGACGGGCCTCACAATCGGCGGCTCGACGGCCACCGCGGCCAATACCATCAGCTTCAACAGTCAGAACGGCGTGCAGGTGTCGCAGGGCTCGTACGGCGGCACAGTCATCCAGGGCAACACGATCGCCTCCAACGGCGGATACGGCGTGCAGTTGGCCCCGGCGGGCCAGTCCCTCACCGGCCTGACGATCGGCGGCACGACCCCGGGACAGGGCAACACGATCGCCTCGAATGCCGCCGACGGCATCGGGGTGTTCGGCGGCACCTACACCAACACGGCGGTGCAGGGAAACACGATCCAATACAACCAGAACAGCGGCGTGAACATCAATCCCTTGGCCGGCGGCGGGGCGTTTTCGGGGCTGACGCTGGGTGGCCCCGCCTCGGCCGGCGGCAACACCATTAACGCTAATGGTCTCGACGGCGTGCTGGTGAATGGCGGCGCGTACACAAGTACGGCCGTGCAGGGAAACACGATCACCGGCAATGGCCGACACGGTGTCAACTTCTCCGCGTCGTTTGGCGGGAAGCTCACAGGCTTCACGGTCGGCGGCACGTCAGCGAACCTTGGCAACACCATCACGGGCAATACCGTCAGCGGGTTGGCCGCGTCCAAGGGGGATTACTCGCGCACCCGCGTGCTGGGAAACACGATCGGCTCGAACGCGAACGGCATCTCGCTCATCAACGTCCAGAACCTCACCATCGGCGCTCCCACCGACGGCTTCGTCGGCGTGCCGATCACCGATTTCAAGAACACGATCACCAGCAACACCGCCACCGGCCTGCTCGCCACCGGCCTCCTCACCGGCACGACGTTCCGGGCCAACTCGCTGGCCAGCAACCCCATCGGCGTGTCATTGCGGGATGCACAGGGACTGTCGGTCGGCGGCGCGGACGCCGGTGGCGGCAACACCATCACCGGTGGCACTACCGGCGTGCAGGCCATCGGCAACCTTTCCAGCTCCCGCATCAACGGAAACGTGATCACGGGATTGCCGACGGGCATCGCACTCATCAACGCAGCCGGGACGGCCGCCCAGCCCTTTTCCATCGGGGGCGCCACGTCGCAGGTCGGCACCGGAGCCGGCAACTACGTCGTGACGACGGTGCGCGGCATGTATGCTGGCGGACCGCTCACGTCCACCACGGTCGCCGGCAACACCTTTGTGGCCAGCGGATCCGGCGGCAGCGGCATGGTGCTCGACAATGCCACGGGACTCACGGTCGGTGGCACGACCGCGAACCTCGGCAACCTGCTGACTGCATCGAATGGCAATGGGCTGTGGGCCACCGGCAACCTGGCGGGCAGCGGCGTCTACCGGAACAACATCACGGGCAGCCAGTATGGTGTCGCGCTCGTCAACGCCCGGTCGCTGCTGGTCGGCGCCGCCACCAACGCGGCACTCGGTAACATCATCCAGTACAACAGGATCGGCCTGTTTGCCGTGGGGAACTGCGCCGGCTCCAGTGTCTGTTACACGACCTGGTACGGGAACGTCCGCAAAGTGTCGAACTCCGCCACTGGCCTGTTCATTTCCCCCAAGCCGACATAACGGGCTAGGCGATAACGGGCTGGCCGATAACAGGCTAGGCGACCCGGCGGGAGAATCCTCCCTGGATCCGCTTGCGGCACGAGCGGCTTAGCTTGAACACCTGCCGCCGCAGCCAGCCTTGTTTCAGCGTCGCCTGAGGGCTTGATGGCCCGCCGACGAAGAGCGCCCGCCGCCGCTGGTTCCGGCTGATCTGCGGCAGCACGATCGACCGGTCGGCCGGCAAGAAACCCGCCACGATCAGGCCGTCTCCGCTGTAAGACTCAAACACGTCATGCTCCACGAACACCTTCGCGCCGAGGGCCTGGAGCGCCTGGACGCAGTCCTCGTGCGTGGTGGCCGAACCGCTGATCGATTCATGGTGGGTGGAGACCACGACGAACCGGACCTGCCGCTGCTCGACGGCCGATCGCATCGACCGGATGAACGCGAGTTCGGCCCCTTGCACGTCCATGTGGAGCACCTCGATCGGCTTTCCGTCCACTCGCCCGATCACGGCATCCATGTCGAGACACCCCAGACTGGCATCACGTGACGATGTGGACGGTTTGCCCACGAATGCCTGGACGAACGTGGACGTACGCCCATTGATCGCCAGATTCCGCCGGCCCACATCCAGATTGCGGGCATCGGGCTCGACGCAGAGGGCCGTCGATCCCGGCACCGCACCAAGATACCAGTTGGTGTAGTAGGCCCAGTAGGATCCGAGCTCGACGAACAGCGATCCGGGCCGCACATGCGTGAGCAGGTGGTGGAAGAGCAGCTCCTCCTGCGGCTCGTGGTGGCCGCGGAGGCCGCGGATCACGTCGGTCATCCAGCTGCCGCAATAGCCGTCGGCGATCACCCGCGTACCCTCGTGCATGATCTGCACCCGCTGCCCATCCTGCTCGACGACCTCGCCGGCACCGGACACCTTCGGGAGCGGATCCGTGTCGCGACAGGACACGGTCATCCGCACACGACGGCTGACGTCTGCCGGCAGATACGACAGGCTTTCGGCCTTCGTGTTCTTGCGGATGATCAGTCCGATCGACGTGGACGCGTAGCCGAAGAGGTCGAGCCGTAGATGCCTGTCCTGGCAGTAGGGAGCGACGTCGATGTGGCGATCGAGTTCCCGCGTGCCGGTCGAAAGATCGAGGGGCTCCACGTCGTGGCCGGCGTCACGGAGCGCCGTGACGATCCACTCGATGTCCTGAAGCCGGAAGATCACGCATCCGCCGTCCCTCACCGTGGCATCGTTCGACGACAGATTGAACTCCGTGGTGTGCACGGCGACACCTCCCGGGGCGAGGCACCGCATCTGCTCCTCGAGAAAACGCAGCCCCAGTTCGATGCTACCGCAGTGCTCGAAGGAGCACGTGGACCAGGAAAAGTCGAAGCCGGTGAGATCATCCGGAATGGCGTTCATGTCGACGGAGCGGTAGCTGACGTTGTCGCGGAAGACCTGCTCGGGACAGATCTCGGGGTGGCTCAACGACGTGAGATTCCCGACCCATTGGCCGGTCTGGGCCCAGGCCTGGTTTCGCTCGTCGTCTGCCGACAGGTCGGTCGCGGTGATCTTGCAGCCGCGAGACGCAAAAAAGGCCGGCAGCTTCTCGGCGCCCACCGCGAAGCCGAGGCCCCTGCGGCCCGGCTGCAGCATGCCGCGCTCGTCGAGCGTCTCACAGATGTACGCGAGTTCCCAGAGCTTGCGGTGCGCACGCCACGGCTCATGGATGGCAGCCGCCCAATGGCGAAACCGCGGGCTGTCCAGCTGATCGAACGTGCAGAGCGTCGAAATGGTGCGCTGAGGCCGCGTGCGCCCCGCGTACATCGATGGATCGGTCTTCCGGAAACGTTCGACGTTGATCTGGGCAGGCGTGGACTGGGGGGGCCGCTTCGGGCCGTGCGCAGGCTGGCGACCCCACGCCGTGATCGATCCCAGCAATTCCTCCACTCGCACCATCGATATGCCTCACTGCTTCGTCGAATCTGGGTCCACAAATCTGGGTCCACACGGGAGTCGATGCCGTCTGCAAGTCGCACACGGCCACCGTGCTCAGGCCGCCGATCTCTTTTTTTTCCGGGCGTCCACGGTCGTCCCGGAAAAAACGATACGCATCAATTGTTCGGTCGCCTGATGCCAGGTAGGTGAATCAAAGGCTCCCTGCGGGCGTGCCGCCGGAAAGTCACCGTCTCGTTCCCACCGAACGATCTGCGCTGCCAAGCCCGCCACGTCGCAGGGCGCGAAGTAGGCGCACCACGGTCCGCCCACCTCGCGGTGCGCGGGGATATCGGAGGCGAAGACCCGCATGCCGTGGGACAACGCCTCGACGATCGGCAGGCCGTATCCCTCCGCCCGCGACGGAAAGATAAGACCACGGGCGCGGCCGTAGACATGCAGCAATTCCGCGTCGGACAGGTCGCCGAAGTGCATGAGGTGGGAGCCATATCTCGGGTGGCCATGCAACCGGCGCATGAGTTCGTCACCCTTCCAGCCCACGAAGCCGGCGATGAGCAGCCTGGCATCCGGCACCTGCCGCCATACCGCCTCGAAGACATCGGGAAGAATCGTCTGATTTTTTCTCGGCTCGATCGTGCCGACGGTGAGATAGGGCTGTACGGGCGACGCCGCCAGAAACTCGAGCAGCTCACCGCGCACCGTCCCATCCTTCGCCGGCGGCTTCACGTCGGCACCAAGACGAAACGCCTGGACAAGCGGCATGGACCGGTCGGGATCGCGGCCCATCCGCCGAAGTTCCTCGCGGGCCTCGGCGGCGACTGCCTCGGATATGGCCGCGACGAAATCGGCCCGCTTGAGCGTGGCGCTCATCCAGCTCCTGAAGGACGCGGCCAGCCGTTTGCCGACGAATTCCGGATGCGTGTGGGGGATGAAGTCGTACTGCACGACACCGATCCGCGTGCCGGTTTCCCGGGCCCGGTCGATGACATGCCAATACCTCGTCGCCCACGACGAGTCCGCCAGCAGGAGCGTGTCTTGAGGACCGAAATCGATCGGGGTGCCCGACGGCGGCCGTCGCACCATGCGTCGCCACTGCCGACGGATCGCCTGGACCAACGTCCTGGGCACCAACAGTTTGTGGAGCCGGCGGAGCACGGGATGCGCGGTGCTGGCAGGAGGCGGTGGGACGACATCGACGATGTCGCCGGCCGACGACATGCTCAACGCGAGAAAGTGATCATCCTCGAAACGCACCGGCACGATCGTCGCTCCATACGCCGCCGCGGCCGCGACACCATGCCGCGTGATGTTCCGCACCACCCGCGGAATGCCGGCGTGGCGGACCGCGGCGAGCATCTGCGTGCAGTCGATCATCACCCTCGGCCCACGGTCTTGCTGGCCGACGAGACCTCCGGCCGACGACGATCCCGCCCGGTGGCTCGCGGTCATGCGACCTCCAACGACCTGCATGGGATGACTATCGCCGACTGCTCCTCGGCTCCTGGCGACAAACGCGGCCACGCAGACTGACCGCCCCGCCCGGCCGGGGCACGGATCGCGTCGAGCACCTGTGTCGCCGTCTCGCGCCAACTGGTCGGGCGGAAGGTCTCCCGGATCATGGCTTCGCGTTCTCGCACCCAGTCGGGGTCGTCGAGCACCCGCTCGACCAGCGACACCAAGCCCTGCACGTCGAACGGGTCAAAGAATTCGGGCAGATCGCGGCTGATCTCCGGAATGCTCGTGGCGTGCGATGCCAGACACATCCGCCCGTGACCCAGACTCTCTGCCACGGGCAATCCCCAGCCCTCGTACTTCGAGGGATAGATCGTGGCCTGGCAGTTCTTGTAATACCAGTCGAGTTCGCAGTCCTCGATGCCGTGCAGCACGTGGATGTGCCGGTTGACCATCCGATCGTGCCTCATGTCGTGGAGCAGATCGGCCACGTGCAGGTGTGGCAGGCCGATACACACCAGATCGGGGCATTCGTCGCCCCGGCGGGTGGCCAGCTGTGTCCAGGCGTCATACAGGAGCCGATGGTTTTTCCGAACGTCGAGCGTGGACACGCAGACGAAGAACGGCCGCACGGGCGCGAATCTCGGCAGCGGCGCGGGCAACGAACCGGATTCGGCGTCACCCATCACGTCGCCAAGCCGCACGACCGTGAGCGGCGGCACGTCGAATCTGCATTCGTCGCAATAGCGTTCGATCTCGTGCCGGGAGAATTCCGAGATCGTCAGCACCCGATCGGATCCCAGCAGCACGTCTCGAACCCAACTCGTGACCGGCCGCGTGAATTGCGGTTCCAACCACTGTGGCTTGATCGTCGGGATCAGGTCATAGATCATGCGAACCACCTTCACGCCCCTTCCGCGGAGCGTGGCGACCGCTTCCGCATGGCCGGACAAGCCCCAGGTGGCTCCGACCGAGAGCAGCATGTCACCGGGGGCTGCAAACGCCGTCGCCGCCGCACTGGTGTCGGTTTGAGCGGCGGCCTTCCTCATATGCGTCGGCACGGTCGCCGCCGTGATCTGGGGCACCCGCTGCTTCAGCCGCCGGCCTGCCCAGCGTCCGACGCACTTGCCAAACTGCCGCGCAGCCGTCTTGAACTGGCGGAGGGCATGCCGCATCTCTTCCGCTTCGCCGGCGGAACCGTAGAGAAAATCCTTCTTGAAGAGCTTCAGCCTGCGGCGACGGGCGCGGGGCGCGGGGGTCGGGGCTGCAGGAGTTGCAGGGGCTGCCGGCGTGGCCGCCGTGGCCGCCGGCTCTTCCGGCTTCGCGCTGAGCCACCCGCGGAGATGACACCGCACGGCCGAAGGCAACTCCGCTTCGGCCATCGGGAAAAATCTGCCCGCCTTGCCGTCATACCGTACCAACCCGACGGGGCCGCCGTGCTCAACCAGTCCGTTGAGAATGCCCACACTCGTGCGCTGGATTCCAGTCAGGTGAGGCAGATTCCACCCCACGAGGTCAGAGACGTCGTACCAAATCTTCACGGCATGCCTTTCTGTGGGCACGAAATGCCCGATCGAGATGGGTGATGGAAAACCTGCCCGCCTAGGCGACTTTGCGGGCCAGAAAGTGCCCCGGTACGAGCGCAAACTGATCCGTGACATTCGCCGGATAGGACAGCGGGGCCCGGAGCGAAGGCTCCTCACGGCGGTAGTAATAGCGATTCAGACCGTCGAAAAGTCCGAACTCGTAGCCATGCTGGAACAGCAGGCCTTCCCATTCGAACCAGGTCGGTTCGAATGAATAGATGTCGCAGCCGGGCAGCTTCGCCTTGATCGCCTCCAGCAGAATCACCCGCGGCCTGAACGCCCGCCACTCGCCACCCAGCAGCACGTCCCGCTCAGCGCCCTCGACGTCGATCTTGAGAAACTGCACGTCCTGACCATCAAGCTGACTGGTCACGTCGGCCAGGGTGATCATGCGGACGTTGTGGGTCGTCTTCGAGAGGCCCAGGGTCGTCAATGCCTTGGCGTCCATGGTGTCGCAGTAGGTGGAAAGGCCCGAATCACCCCATTCACTGAACTCGACCTCGCCCTGCTTCGGCCCGAGCACGACGTTGAGGTTCCAGTCCCGCGGCCGCTGTTCCTCGAATTTCGCGTGGAAACGAGCCACCGGCTCGACGTTCACGCCCGACCACCCCTTGTCGTAGAAGTGCTTCGTGACGGAGTCGACAACAGGATCGTAGGCGCCGACGTCGATGTAGCGACCGACCGGCACATTGTGAAAAAGGCGGTTGAGGATCACATCCTCGAAGTTCTGGGCATACGAAATCATGGACATCATCGAAGTCCTTGGGGTGCAGGTGTCACTGAAACCACGAGTGCGCTCTTCATGAACAATTCGAACTATGCCGCCTTACGAATGATCAGGGCAATCGACGTCGAAGCATGGCCGGCGAGACTCAGACGCAGGTGCTTGATGCGGGCGGGAGGATCGGTGGCCCACTGGCAGTAGGGCGGGGTATCGATCACCTGATCGAGCGGATCCTGACCGGGATCGAGGTCGATCGGCTCGACGCGATGCCCCTTGGCAACCAGCCGCTGGCAGACCGACTCGATGTCCTTCAGTCGGTAGATCACGCAGGGCCCGTCGGCGAGCGTGGCGTCGTTGCTCGAGAGGTTGAATTCGGTGGTGTGGACGGCCACGCCCCCCGGCCGCAGGCATTCCATCTGCCGCTCGAGGAACCGCAGGCCAAGGTCGAGATCGCCACAGTGCTCGAAGGAGCATGTCGACCAGGTGAAGTCATACCCGCCGAGGTCGGCTGGTATGTGATTCATATCAACCGGCCGATAGGCCACGAGGTCGCGAAACGCGGCCTCCGGACAGAGGCCCGCTTCGTTCAATGCTTCGAGGTTGCCGACCCACTGTCCTGTTTGAGCCCACGGTTTGTTGCGTTCGTCATCACTGGGTAGGTCGGTGGCGGTGATCCGACACCCGCGTGCTGCAAAGAATGCGGGCAGCTTTTCTGCCCCGACAGCAAACCCAAGGCCCGTGCGGCCCGGCTGTAGCATCCCGCGCTCGTCGAGAGCCTGACAGATGAACGCCAGCTCCCAGAGCTTTCGGTGAGCTCGCCACGGCTCCCGAAGCTGCTCGGCCCAATCCCGAAAGGCAACAGAGGCGAGGGTCGCATGTCGGCACAACTGCGACACAAGCCCTGTTCCCTCAGTTGACGAGGACTTTCTTGCCACATGCAGGTGCGGCTGCGTGCGGGCGAATGACTGCAGTCGAATCGCCGGCGGCTCAGCGGCCTGGGCGGCCTGCAGCCGCTTGGGCCGCCACGCGTTGCGAAGTTTCCTGAGGAGTGATGCCATTGGGTTGGTTCCGATTCCTTCTTTCGACAACCTGCGTCAGGCGGCCCGTCGCACGCGGGTCTCCCGCTCGGCGAGAGCCTTTTCCTGCGACGCCAGTTCGAGATCGCATTCGACCATCATGTCGACGAGCTGCTCGAAGCTGGTCTGCGGATTCCAGCCCAGCTTGGTGCGGGCCTTCGTGCTGTCGCCAAGGAGCAGGTCAACCTCGGCGGGCCGGTAGTACCTGGGATCGACCTGCACGAAGTCCTGGTAGTCGAGGCCCAGCCGCGAGAAGGTCTTCTCACAGAATTCGCGGACCGAATAGAGCTCGTTCATGGCCACGACGTAATCGTCCGGCTTGTCCTGCTGGAGCATCCGCCACATCCCCTCGACATAGTCACCGGCGAAGCCCCAGTCGCGCTGGGCGTCGAGGTTGCCGAGGTAGAGCTTGTCCTGCAGGCCCAGCTTGATCCGCGTGGCCGCGCGGGTGATCTTGCGGGTCACGAAGGTCTCACCGCGTCGGGGACTCTCGTGGTTGAAGAGGATGCCGCAGGAGGCGTGGAGGCCGTAGCTCTCGCGGTAGTTGACGGTGATCCAGTGGCCGTAGAGCTTCGCCACGCCGTAGGGGCTCCGCGGATAGAACGGCGTCGACTCCTTCTGCGGCGTCTCCACCACCTTGCCATACATCTCGGAGCTGGAGGCCTGGTAGAAGCGGATCTGTTCGCCCGTGTCGTCCTGCACGTCGCGGATCGCCTCGAGCAACCGGAGCGTGCCGACGGCGGTGACGTCGGCGGTGTAGGCCGGCTGGTCGAAGCTCACGCGGACGTGGCTTTGCGCGGCGAGATTGTAGACCTCGTGCGGGCAGATCTCACGGATCAGTCGGACCAGGCCGTTGCCGTCCGACAGGTCGCCGTAGTGAAGATGCAGTTGGGGCTTGTCGCCGAAGATCAGGTGCTCGATCCGCTGGGTGCCGAACGTGCTCGAGCGACGACGCAGGCCGTGCACTTCGTAGCCCTTCGAGAGCAGCAGCTCCGCAAGGTAGGAACCGTCCTGACCCGTGACACCCGTGACCAAGGCACGCCGCTGCATCGCTGACTCTCCCGTATGGTGAGGCTTCATGGTCCGGCAGTCCGCACCGGCAAGGTGCCCGGAGCCGCCGATCCGTTCCTGAGGGGGGGGACGTTAGCAGGACGATCCGGCCGACGAAATGGCAGTTTGCAAGTCGTTCTCTGCCCAGCTACCTGCCCAAAATGCCGGCATACACATCGGCATACCCCCGGGCCGTGGCCGCCCAGGAAAAGCCCGCGGCATGGTCCTTCAGCCGCGTCGCGAAGGCCGGGTCGGCCTGATAGCGCAACAGCCCCTCCCGATAGACCGCTGCCAGCGCCGCCGGCTCATAGCCTTCGAAATAGAAGCCCAGATCGCCGGCAATCTCCGGCAGGCTCGTCCGCCGCGACAGAAACACCGGCCTGCCACACTGCATCGCCTCGAGCACCGGAAACCCAAATCCTTCGGTGAGCGAGGGAAATAAAAACGCCTCGCAGTGCTCGTAGAGCCACTGGCGGTCGCCATCCGACACCTCGCCCGGCAGGATCACCCGCCCAGCCAGACCACGCTGCGCCACCTCCCGCTCGAGAAACTCGCCGTAGGGTGTCGTCTTCTTGCCGGCGATCACCAGTCGCATGTCGGGCATTCGTTCAAGCAGGCCGAACAGAGCATGAAAATTCTTGTGCGGCAGGCAGTTGCCGATCGTGAGCACGAATGGCCCAGCCGGGACGAAAGCCGGCCGCTGCGTTGCCGCCGCGGGCGGGGCCGATACGGCCAGCGGCACGACGTGCACGGGACGCCCCCCCAGATCGACATGCCGGGCCACATCGTCAGCGACATACGCCGAATCGGCTACGATCGCCGTCGCGCGATTCACCTTCCGCTGCATGTCGGCCAGCTTGCGGTCGATCTCCTCGGTGCGGCCGTCGGCAGGCGATTCGTGGAGGAAGTTGAGATCGTGGATCGTCAGCACGACCGGCACACGGTCGTCGAGCGGCAGATATTTCGACATCTGGCTCGTGACATGCCAGAGAGCCACCCGCGGGGTGGGATGCAGCGATGCGAGCAACGGCTGGACGAGCGGCCGGTAGAGGTGGCGGATGGCCTCCTTGTTCCACGGCGACACGGCGATCGACTCGAAGCCGCCGCTGGGGAAATAGCGTTCTGCGCCGCTCGGCAGCAGAAATACCGGCTGAAACCGGCCCGCGGCCACCGGGAGGATCTCCCGTCCCAGGTGGAGCGAATATCGTCCCAGGCCACAGTTGATGTGGCGGAGTTTTTCGAGGTCGATGACGACGCGTGGCAGGCTCATGGGCAATGAAACGACCTGATGCCGCTGAAATCCGCCGCTATCTTCCCCACTGCGGCAGCCGCTGCCCAGCCCAGCCCCGGCCCACCGACAGCATTCCCATCGCGGGCCGGTCGTCGCTGGCGTCTTGGAAGCCGGGAAGGTTCCTGCCATAGTGGTGGCCCCGGAGCGGCGGCCACGTGTCCCGCTCGGGCGGCAGGTTTGGCATCATCCTCGGCCCTTGCAGGCATAACACAATGAAAATCCACGAATATCAGGCCAAGGATCTGCTGCGGGCGGCCGGCGTGCCGGTTCTGGCAGGCCGCGTCGCACGCACACCCGAAGAGGCCGCCGCCGCCTTTACCGCGCTCGGCACGCCGGTGTGTGCCGTGAAGGCCCAGATCCACGCCGGCGGTCGCGGCAAGGGGCAGGTGCAGGGCTCCACCCAACGCGGCGTGGAACTGGCGAAGACCGCCGAGGATGCGGCGAGGATCGCCAAGGGCCTGCTCGGCAACACGCTCGTCACGATCCAGACCGGCCCCGAGGGGCAGATCGTGCGACAGGTATTTGTAGAGAGCGGCTGCGCGATCGACCGCGAGCTCTACTGCGCGGTGCTTGTCGACCGCCGCGTCGGCTCGCCGGTGCTCATCGCCAGCACCGCGGGCGGCATGGACATCGAAGAGGTCGCCCACAACACACCCGAACTGATCTTGAGCGAACCCTTCGACCCCGATCGTGGCCTCGCCGGCTATCAGGCCCGACTCTTGGCCGCGAAGCTCGGCCTGCCAACGGCCAGCTGGCGTCACGCCGAGTCGTTTTTCCGAAAGCTCTGTGCGGCATTCGTCTCGCTCGATGCCTCGCTGCTGGAGATCAATCCGCTCGTGCTCACGAAAGATGGCACGCTCGTCGCCCTCGATGCCAAGATGACGTTCGACGACAACGCGCTCTTTCGCCACAAAGACGTGACCGCGCTTCGCGACGAGGCAGAAGAGGAACCGGCCGAGACGCGGGCCGGCGCCGCCGGACTCTCCTACGTGAAGCTCAATGGCACGATCGGCTGCCTCGTCAACGGCGCCGGCCTCGCCATGAGCACGATGGATCTCGTGAAGTACCACGGCGGCCAGCCGGCCAACTTTCTTGACGTGGGCGGCGGCGCCGACGTGAACCAGGTGACCGAGGCCTTCCGGATCATCCTCTCCGATCCCCACGTGAAGGCGATTCTCGTCAATATCTTCGGCGGGATCATGCGGTGCACCACGATCGCGACCGCCATCGTCGAGGCCTCGAAAACCGTCGGCTTCACCGTGCCCTTGGTCGTGCGACTCGAGGGCACCGAGGTGGAGGAGGGGAAGAAGATTCTGGCCAACAGCGGCACGACGATCATCACCGCCGACGGCCTGACCGACGCCGCCAAGAAGGTGGTCGCTGCCGCCAACGCCGCGTAATTCCGTGTTCACGCCGGGCTCGGACATCCTGTCCGCCCCGGCTTGGCGACCGCAGGTCGCTGGTGCTCGAGCGGGCCTCCGGCCCTTACACTCAACGAACTTCCACTCTCCGCTTTCGAAAGCCTCCCATGAGCATCCTCGTCAATCACGACACCCGCGTCATCTGTCAGGGCATCACCGGCAAGGTGGGTGAGTTCCACACCCGCGGCTGCCTCGAATACGGCACGCGGATGGTGGCGGCGTGACCCCCGGCAAGGCGGGCGAAACCGTCGTCGGCCTGCCCGTCTTCAACACCGTGGCCGAGGCCCGCGACGCGACCGGTGCCAACGCCACGATGATCTTCGTGCCGCCGGCCTTTGCCGCTGACGCGATCCTGGAGGCGGTGGGCGCCGGCATCGAACTGGTGATCGCGATCACCGAAGGCATCCCCGTGCTCGACATGGCCCGCGTGATGCCGGTCGTGAAAGCCTCGAAGAGCCGGCTGATCGGCCCCAACTGTCCGGGCGTGATCACGCCCGGACAGTGCAAGATCGGCATCATGCCCGGCTACATCCACACGCCCGGACACGTCGGGGTGATGAGCCGCTCGGGCACGCTCACCTACGAGGCCGTCTGGCAGCTCACGCAGCTCGGCCACGGCCAGAGCACCTGCGTCGGCCTCGGCGGCGATCCGCTCGTGGGCTCGAGCTTCATCGACATCCTCACGCTGTTCCAGGCCGATCCCGACACGCACGCCATCCTGATGATGGGCGAGATCGGTGGCTCGGCCGAGGAAGAGGCGGCGGCCTTCGTGAAGCAGCACGTCACCAAGCCGGTGGCCGCCTTCATCGCGGGCCGCACCGCGCCGCCGGGCAAACGCATGGGCCACGCCGGCGCCATTATCTCTGGCGGCAAGGGCACGGCCGAGGCCAAGCTCGAGGCGCTGCGGGATGCCGGCATCGAGATCGCCGAAAGCCCGGCCGACATGGGGCAGGCACTGGTCCGCGCGATCAAGCGGCGGGGCTAGGAACCCCCCATTCCCTCGCTCGCGCGTCGGGCTTGCATGCGAACCCCGATCCATCCAAGCCCGCAGCGCAAGCAAGGGAATCCGGCAACGCCTGCACGGCACGGGCCGACCAGTCATGCTCCCGTGCCCGCTTTCGCTACACTAACGCCATGAATGTCAACCTTTTCATCCCTTGCTTCGTCGATCAGATGACCCCGCAGGTGGGGATGGCGGTGGCCCGTGTGCTCGAGCGACTCGGTCACACGGTCGAGTTTCGCTCGGCCCAGACCTGCTGCGGCCAGCCGAGCTTCAACTCGGGCTACTGGGACGAGGCCCGCGCCGTGGCCATCCACGCGATGAAGGTCTTCGCCGGGGCCGAGGCAGTAGTGGGCCCGAGCGGCTCCTGCGTGGCGATGATGCGGGTCTTCTATCCGGAACTGCTCGCCGGCACGCCCCACGAGACGGCCGCGCTCGATCTGGCGGCGCGGACCTTTGAATTCGGAGAGTTTCTCGTCAAGAAACTCGGCGTGACCGACGTGGGCGCGCGGTTCCCGCACCGCGTCACCTACCACGACGGCTGCCACGGCCTGCGGGAGCTGCGGGTCAAGGACGAGCCGAGACAACTCCTCCGGGCCGTCCGCGATTTGGAACTCGTCGAGTGCGATGAGCCAGAGAGCTGCTGCGGCTTCGGCGGGCTCTTCAGCGTGAAGTTCCCCATGATCTCCACGGCGATGGCGGAGGTGAAGGGCGGCTCGCTCGCCCGCACCAACTGCGACTACATCGTGTCGAGCGATCCGAGTTGCCAGTTGCAGCTCGATGGCTGGCTGGCTCGCAACGGTCGCAAAGCCCGAACGGTCCATCTGGCCGAGGTCCTCGCCGGCACGATCGAGAACCGGTAGCTTCCGGCAGCGAGCCCAGCTTATTTTGCAGGCGGGCTGGCAGCTTCTGGGGCCGCCGGCGTCTCTGCCTCTGCTGGCACGGCCGTCACCTCGTCGATCGTGACCACCGAAATCACCTGCCGACCCCAGGCATGCATCCGGTACCGCTCGAGCAGACCGACATCCCGCACGCCGTTGCCATTGGCGTCGTTGACGTCGAGGCGGTCTGTGAAGGCCTTGTTATGATCGGTATCGAGGTAGGGTTCTCCCTCATCGTGCTTCTTGTTGCCGTTCAGGTCTGCGAAGGGCTCGCTCCAGCGCGGAGGAGGAGGAGG
>CAYSPN010000410.1:0-1674 GCA_964432895.1 uncultured Candidatus Kuenenia sp. | reverse complement strand
ACGGCCTCAAATACGTCAACGTCGTCCGCGCGATCACGGCCGTCTCCGGCACCGTGCAGGACGGCCAGATCGTGGAACTGATCAAGAAGATCAAGTTCACGCCGCCGAAGGCGGGCAAGTAGACGCGCATCCCCGCGCGCGGCGGTTCGGGGCTGCCCATGTCCCGTCGCCGGACGTTCGCTACGGGCATCCTGCCCTTCGCTCGCTCGATGCTGACTGCGCTCCGGCATCCTGCCTACGCTGGTCAGCAACGCCGGCTCTCGGGACATGGGCAGCCCCTCACGGATGCCGCAAGGCACATGGCGCCACAGCGCTAGGCCCGGAGGACCGGGTCAGCACCAGCGGGCGGAGGCCCGCCAAGGCAAGGTCGGCAGGATGCCGAGCCTTGCCGTGAAACCGCGCAGCCCCTCACGTATGATGCCGAGCGCATACAAGCCCTGGGCGCACTGCCGGGAGCATCCAATAGTTGACACGAGAAACGTCGCCCCGTTGCCTTTTCCATCCAAGCCCGACGCGCCAGCGAGGGAATCCGGGCCTGATTTCTTGGTGATGGATCGCGCCCTTGCTTGCGCTGCGGGCTTGGATGGAGCACTTCAAACGTTCATGAAGAACATTCAACTTCATAGTGTTCCCAGTAGCACGTGACGGGATGACCACCGTCCATTACCGACGGGGGTGGAACTTTTCGTGCACGCTCCGGAGGCGGCTGGCATCGACGTGCGTGTATCGCTGCGTGGTCGCGATGCTGGCGTGGCCGAGCATCTCCTGCACGTGCCGCAGGTCGACGCCGCCGGCTACCAGGTGCGTGGCAAAACTATGACGGAGTGTGTGGGGACCGATGTCGGGCGGCACTCCCGCCTTGTCAGCGTGGAGCCGCACGATCTCCCAGATCCGCATCCGCGAGAGTCGGTTGCCACGCGAGGAGAGAATCACCCAGGCGGGGCCGCCTGCGCGGGCGGCGAAGGCCGGCCGCGGCCCGTCGATCCAGGCCCGCAGGGCCGCGATCGCCCGCCGTCCCAGCGGCACGACCCGCTCCTTGTCCCCCTTTCCGCGGCAGGTGCAGAAGCTCTCGGCCAGGTGGACGTCGGTCAGCCGCAAGGCCGACACCTCCGACGCCCGACAGCCGGTAGCGTAGAGCAGTTCCAGGAGCGCTTTGTCTCGCCGGCCCGTCGGGGTCGTCGTTTCGGGGCTCTCGAGGAGCCGGTCAACCTGGTCGGGCGAGAGTGTGCCCGGAATCACGTCGGCACGACGGCCGGCCGTGAGCAGTTCGGCCGGGCTCTCCCGCACCACTCCCTCGAGCTGCAGAAACGCGTAGAAGGTGCGGAGGGTCGCCGCCTGACGGGCCACGCTCGCCCGCGCCAGCCCTCGTTTGGCGAGGGCTGCCAAGTAGTCGCCCAGATCCCGCACGGAGAGTCTGGCCGCGTTGCCGTCTGCCAGCCACGCGGAAAAATCCCGCAGGTCCCGGCGGTAGGCCTCCTGCGTGTTGTCGGAGAGGGCCCGCTCGTGGCGGACATACTCCAGGAACCGCCGCATGAGGATGCCGGTTGATCCACCTTCCGACGCCGCGGCCGGTCCAGTGTCGAGAATCACCCGGCGTGCCCGGCGGCCTGGCTTCTCGTGTGCGGTCATGGGGGCGTCAACGACTTACGCGTCATAGCCAAGGTTGGGCGACAG
>CAYSPN010000409.1:0-2033 GCA_964432895.1 uncultured Candidatus Kuenenia sp. | reverse complement strand
ATCAACCGCCTCGTGCTGCTGCGACGGCAGCACGGCGGCATGGTAGACGGTGTCCTCCTCGCTGGTGAACGCGTTGGCGCTGGCGCCCATCCAGTCGAACCGTCTGTTGATCTCGTCGGCCGACAGGTCGGCCGTGCCCTTGAAGACCATGTGTTCGAGAAAGTGGCTTGCGCCCCAGAGGTCGTCGCTCTCGTCACGGGCACCGGTCCGCACGAAAAAACCGATGCTCGTGGAGAGGGCGCCCTCGGTCACCTCGGCGATGATCTCGAGACCGTTGTCGAGGCGTTCACGCAGAAACCGCATCGCGCACCTCCAGGGGTTCCCGGCCGAGCGAGACGACCGACAGGTCGCGGACAGGATGTTTCTGCAGCCACTCCTCGATCGACCGCACGCTGAGGCGGTCGTAGCGATCGAGTTCCTCGGCCAGCGTGCGCACTTTGCCGAGGTGATACCACTGCCGCGCGATCGCGCCGGCCCGGGCAGCGCTCGACTCCTGCTGCATCACGAGGGCGCTCTTTGCCCGCGCCTTCACGCGTTCCAATTCCGCTTCCTGGATCGTACCCGGCAATCGGTGGATCTCGGCGAGCATCACGTCGAGCGTCTCCTGCGCCCGCGCCGCCGTCGTGCCCGAGTAACATAGCGCCATCGCGAAGTCACGATGGGTCTGGTAGCCGGCGGAGACGCTGTAGCAGAGGCCGCGCCTCTCGCGGACCTCGGAAAACAGTCGCGAGCTGGAGCCGCCGCCAAGGACCGCGAGCGCCGCCGTGGCCTCGTAGGAATCGTCTGAATGGTAGGGCGGGGCCGACCAGGCCAGCGCGATGTGTGTCTGCTGCGAATCGTGGGGCACGTGCTTCACCCTCGGCCCACGCGGCCCCGTCGCGACTGCCTTCGCGGCCCCCGTGGTCCAATCGCCGAAGAGCCGCTCGATCCGCATCACGAAGTCGCTCCAGTCGATGCGGCCGGCGATGGCGATGATCGCACCGCGCGGCCGCACGTGGGCGGTGACGAAGTCGCGGACATCGTCCACGGAGAGTCCCTCGACGTCGGCCGACAGCCCTTCGGACGGCATGCCCCAGGGGGATGGATAGTGGATTTCGCGAAGGGACAGGATCGCCCGGTGGGCGGGGTCGTCCTCGGTGCCGGCCAGATTTTGGAGCACCATCTGCCGGGCATTTTCCAGCTCATCCTCCGCAAGGAGCGGTCGCCGAAGGATGTCGGCGTAGATCGGCAGGGCGTCGGCCAACTGTCTGGCGACCATGGCCCCGGAAAAGCTCGCATGGCTCATCGAGACGGCCTGGGCCCACTGCACGCCGGCCCCCTCCAGGTCCTCGACGATCTGCCGGCTGCTGCGGCTGCCGGCGCCGCGGAGCATCATTTCTCCCGACAGCGTGGCCAGTCCGCAGCGGCCCCGTCCGTCGTGGATGGCGCCGGCGGGCGAATGAAAGGCCACGGCCACCGATTCGAGACCGGGCAATTCCTCGCCGAGCAGCACAATGCCGTTGTCGAGTGTCGTCGAGAAGAGGGTCTGCTTCACGTGCACCGAGGCCAACGCAGGATCAGGACACGGCCGCGGTCGCGGTGGAAACGCTCTGGGCCACCGGGGCCGACATCTGGTCGATTCCGGCCGGGCATTCGTCCACCGTGCAGCCATCCACCACTTTGTACACGGTTCTCGAGCGACGGAAACCCAGACGCTGATACAAGCGGACGGCGCGACAATTGTCGGCCGTCACCTCGAGCGACGCCACCCGCAGCCCATGCTGGCGGAAACCCTCGATGGCCTGCTCGATCAGGCAGGTGCCGAGCCCCAGCCCGCGGTGGCCGGGCACCACGCCTATGTTCTGAATCATGCCGACTCCGCCCGTGGCGGCGACTCCCTGGATCGTGCCACACCACTGCAGGTCTTCAGGCGAGCGGCCGAAGGCGATGAGCCAGGTCGCATGGGGCAGAAATCCCGGCTTATTCCGGATTTCCCGCATCAGCCGTCGACAGCCTTCGAAGCTGCCCAGACAGGGAAACACCATGGCATCGAT
>CAYSPN010000408.1:0-4448 GCA_964432895.1 uncultured Candidatus Kuenenia sp. | reverse complement strand
CCGCGGAACCTTCTTGGTGACCGTGAACGAACGCTCACGCACCTCGGTCGTCCACTCCGTGCTCTCCACTTCCCGGATCTCCGGGACCATCTTCCACACCTTCACCGTCTTCATGCAGGCATCGGCGGCAGCGCCGTCGATGGCCGCAGCTTCGGCCGGAGCGGCCGCAGCGGCATCGGCACCGCCCACCAGGACGGAACTGTCAGCCGGAACACTCGTCGCGGCATCCTCACCGCGAACAAAACCACCAACGACACACACGCCGGCGGCGGCAACCCAGGGCAGGAAGCCGAAAGTCAAACGCTTCTTCACAGGAACCTCCAGAGGAATAAACAGGCAAAACGTTTTGCAAACACGTTTCCAGGCTTCGCGTGGAGGCCACCCCCAGTCGGTGAACTTCCGCCGCAATCGTCCCGGCCGAGTCGTCCGTCGCCCTCCCGAGGCAGATCGCAGAGCCGTACGTGGCATCTCACCGCGATCGCCAGGGTTTGCGCGACAGGCAAACTCACAGCAGAAGATCGATCTTTCCTGGTCGAAAAACTCAGCCGCGCTGAGATTCGTCAGGTGGCGCCGATGGTGCCGGTGATGCGGGCGGCCGCGGGCAGGAATCGCCCGGTCCCATGGGCCCGCCCTCGCAGCAGGTTTCGAGGATCATGCCGCATGCCCGGCAGATCAGTTTCGCGCGGATCTCGAGGGTTTCGCCCTGACAGACAGGGCAGCGAGGCAACGTCATGGTCGCGATGGTAGCAGGCTCGCCGCGGTCGAGCCCGCTGATTATCCCACGAGGATGAGGATCAATTCCTTGGGGCCGTGAGCGCCCAGCACGAGAATTCGTTCGATGTCGCCGGTGCGGCTGGGCCCGGTGATGAAGGAGAGCATGCTCGGCAGGTGGCCATCGTGCCGGTCCTTCGCGGCATGGAGGGCGTCTGCGAGCGTGGCCACGATCTGGTCGCACGTGGCTACGACGACGTGCACGTGTGGCAGGATGGAGAGGGCCCGTCCGCCGGAGGTGGCACTGGAGACGAGGATCGAACCGGTCTGAGCGACCAGCGCCTCGCACGACGTGATGCCGGCATCGCAGGCTTCCAGCGAGTTCTTGTTAAAGTCTGCGGCATCGACGCGGAAGGTTGCGCAGGGCACGCCTGCCAAGAGCGGCTCCACCAGCGGGTGGGGGTGCCAGGCCACACGCTGCCAGTCCCGCTCCCGTGCGATCGTGAAGAGGTATTCGCTGGCGGCCGTGAGGTCGGGGGCCTTGTGCACGAGCGCGCGGAGTTTGCCGAGATTCTCGATCAAAAGCTGCAGCTGTTCGGCCGGGGTCTCGCCGCCATCAGGCAGCCACGGCCGGGCCACTTCTTCGGGCAGCACCGTGAGGGTGGGGAGTCCCGCGGCGGAGTGCGCCACCGTGATGCCCGCCGTAGACGCACCGCTGGTCGTCACTGCCGTCCGGTGGTGCGGTTGGCTCACCTGCGACTCGCTCTCCTCGGCCAAGCCATGCGGGAGCGGCGCCGGAACACGCAGCGCCTCCCGGATCCGTGCCAGGATCACCTCGCGGGCCGACGGGCTGGTCTGGCCGCTCATGGTGTGCGTTCCCGAGGGGCTGCGGCCTGCTGCGGCTGGCGGCGATCCCACTGGCGACGGAAGCTCTGCGGCGGCGCTGCCGGAAGGTCGCGCGAGGCAAGCCAGTCCCGCAACAGCGGCGGTCTCAGGGCCTTCAGCAGCGGCAGGGTTCGGCGAAAGACCGCTCCTCCCAGGCCGAAGAGCCAGGGCCTGCTGGCCACCATCACGAACAGCCTGTGCCCCAGGCGTTCCCAGGCATTGGGGGCGGTCTTGGCGGCGTTCCGCCGGTTGTGGAGCAGGTGGTGGTGGATGTCGATCCGCACCGGACAGGCATCGGTGCAGGCACCGCAGAGCGAACTGGCCGCCGAGAGGTGGTTCCAGTCGGCCAGCCCGCGGAGGTGCGGCGTGATCACCGAACCGATCGGTCCCTGGTAGGTGGTGCCGTAGGTGAAGCCACCAACGTTCTTGAAGATCGGGCAGACATTCAGGCAGGCGCCGCAGCGAATGCAGTGGAGGCTGTCCCGCTGCTCGGGATCGGCGAGGATGGCCGTCCGCGAGTTGTCGAGGAGGACGAGGTGCATCTCCTCGGGGCCGTCGGCCTCGCCGGGCTGACGTGGCCCGGCATAGAGGGTGTTGTAACAGGTCATGGGCTGGCCCGCCCCTGCCGTTGCCAGCATCGGCAGGAGCACCGCGAGGTCGTCGAGGTGCTCCACTACCTTCTCCAGACCCGAGATGGCGATGTGGACCCGTGGCAGCGCCGCCGTCAGCCGCGCGTTGCCTTCGTTCTCCGTGATCGAGATCTGGCCGGTCTCGGCAACGAGAAAGTTCGCCCCCGTGATCCCCACGTCGGCATCGACGTAGAGCCGTCGCATGTGCCGCCGGGCGATCATCGTGAGTTCCTCGGGGCTGTCGGTCGGTGCCGTGCCGAGATGCTTGCCGAACAAGTCGCTGATCTCATCCCGACGGACATGCATGCAGGGGAAGACGAAGTGGTAGGGCGGTTCGCCGCGGAGCTGCTGGATGAACTCACCCAGGTCGCTCTCCACAACGCCGTAGCCATCGGCCTCGAGCGCCGCGTTTAAGTGAATCTCCTCGCTGGTCATGCACTTGCTCTTGATGATCGCCTTCGCCCGGGCGGCCCGCACCAGGTCCAGCACGATCCTCCTCGCCTCCTCGGCGTCCCGTGCCCAGTGGACCTGGCCGCCGTTGGCCTCGAAGTTGGCGACGAATCGGGGCAGGAGCTCGTCGAGCCGGTTCACGGCCGACCATTTCGCCAGGCTGGCCGCGTCGCGGGCATGCTCCCAGTCGCGAAAGCGGGCTTTTTGGACGTCGCGGTTGGCGTAGTAGCCGCTGAGTGCCTTGCGGACGAACTCCCGGTGCCCCGTGTCTCGGACGTGCTCCGCGGCATCGTGCAGAAACCGCTTTTTCGCGAGCCTGGGCGGCTGTGGTGTGGTGGCAGCGGCGTGGCCCGCGGACGGGGGAGGCGAGTCGTTGACGAGCATGCCCCCATCATAGCCGATCGCTGGGGGCCGCCATGCCGACGCCCGTCCCGCGGCGACGCAGGCCTGATTCCGTGGATTTCTTCCGCGCCAGACGGTAAAAATTGTGGGATAATATCGTGTGGCGGGTTGCCTGCTGGTGCCGTCATCGCGACAGGCGGCGGGCAGCGGACCGCCCACAGGTGCACGGAAAGGGACAGGAATGCTCTCGGCGGCCGCGATCGACCGCTTGGTCTGGCTGGGGGTGGCCTGGATTCTCCTGGCGGCCGCGTGGACGGCGTTCTGCATCTGGGTGGACAACGATTATCAGGAGATCCTCGGCGAGGACTTCCCCTGGTCGTTGCCCTTCGTGGCCGCCGGTGCGGTTTTCGTCTTCGCCACCTACCAGTACGGCTTGGGCATGCTGCCGTTGTTTCTCCTGGTCTTACCCGCCAGTTTTATGGGGTATGTCGCCTATCGTGACACCAAGGCCCCCTCGACCCGAAAGATGCTCACCCAGCGATTTGCCCGCAAGATGATGTTTCTGGCGGCCACGAAACTGGGTATGGAGAAGTCGTTCGATAAGTGGTTCCCGGCGGGCAGCATCGGGGCCGGCGGTCGCGAGGCCGATATCTCGGTGGTGATCCTGAAGAAAGATGGCACACCCGTCGACGGGCAGGGTGGCGACGGCCTTGATCGCGAGGCCTCGCGGGCGGTCAAGACCGTGCAGCAGATTTTTGAGAAGGCGATCGAGATGCGGTCCACCGACATCCACCTCGAACCCAAGGGGGCCGAGGAGTTGATCGTCCGCTGTCGTATCGACGGCATCATGCAGAATGTGACGACGCTCAAGGGATCGGCCGGTAAGGCCGTCGTCTCGGCCATCAAGGTCTGTGCCGACATGGACATTGCGGAACGGCGTCGGCCGCAGGACGGCACGTTTGCCCTGCTGAAGGGTGGCCACAAGTTCGACGTCCGTGCGGCCTCCGGACCCACCAACTTCGGCGAAAAGATGGCATTACGGCTGCTTGATGCCGACAGTAACGTCATCAAGGGGGGGCTCGCGTCGCTCGGCATGCGGGACTCGATGCTCAAAACGCTCCAGGGGATCGTCCAGCAGCCCCACGGCATGCTGATCGTCTGCGGCCCCACCGGGTCGGGCAAAACGACGACCCTCTATGTGGCCTTGAGCGAGATCGACGTTCTCTCCCGCAATATCGTCACCATCGAGGACCCGATCGAATACCAGCTCGAAAACATCTCGCAGACGGCCGTCAACACGGCGGCTGACCTGACGTTTGCGAAGATCCTCCGGTCGGTGCTGAGGCAGGATCCAGACGTGATCCTGGTGGGCGAGATTCGCGACAAGGAGACGGCCGAGATCGCGATGCAGGCGGCGCTCACGGGCCATTT
>CAYSPN010000407.1:0-2099 GCA_964432895.1 uncultured Candidatus Kuenenia sp. | reverse complement strand
TTTGGGATGCGATAAACACCCGGCGGTACGGTGAAGTGCCTTCCGCCTGATCGCGCAGACTGATTGATTTCCTCAACGATCTCTCGCCCCTTTTCGCGTTGCTCTTGTTTCTCGGCTTGGCTGTACTGCGTCGGATAGACGGGCAGTCCGACACGACCTGTACTTTGGGTGGCGAACTGCGTGGCCAAACCGCGGACGGGCACGAATGCGCCGCTCAAGCACAGGACAAGTATGAGGAGTCGAAATAGACTCATGACGCCTCCAACCCAGATTCATGGTCGGTATTCTTGATCGCAGCATACTCGGAAACCAGGTTCTTCCGCGAAGTTCGTGGCACGGGGGCGACCTCGAGGCCGGAACAGCGGAGTCGCTGCGGATGTGTTTCGGCACAACCCTGTGGACAGCGTCAGCGCCAGGGGGCCAGACTCAGAAACTGGCGTCATTCATGAGGGCAGGTCAATCCGCGGGCGTGATTTTCACCCAATCCACCTCCAGCTTGAACGGTCCGGGTTTCTTGTCGCTGAGCATGAAGCCGAGGCTATTGATCTGGCCCGGTTCGACCGGCCCCATCCCTTGGACGCGATTGCCGAAGGCCGTGGGGATGAACTCCTCCAGCGGCACTGACAGCTCCGTCCACTCGTCTTTCATGGTCGGCAGCGGAGCCCTGTATGAAAAAGCCATCCGGCGGCTCTTGGTGTAGAGGTTCAGGACGTATTCCCGCCCGTCGCCTTTCACTCTGACCACGATGGTGTCCCCGGCGTTGATCTCGAGGTCCGTGGGCTTCGTCCGGACCGATGCAAAGCCACCGTTGTTTTCCAGCGACAACCGCCCGAAGAACTCCAGGGTCTTGTCGGCGGTCATTTTGAACCGCCCCTCAGACACACCGCCCATCACGCCATCGTTCACAGCCTGCCATTTTTGGGCCGCATCAGGTCCGGCGAAGTCCAAGAGGGGCTGGAGAGGTTTTTCTGCCACCGCCTGCAAGAGAAATACCGTCAGCAGCAGTGGGAGTCTGGTCGGGAACATGGCGTGTCCTTGGGTGGGAAACAGTTCGGTCATCTTGTGGGCTGGCTATGATTCTCGCTGGCTGGCATCGAACTGACGAGTGGCACAAGCGAGTGCCCCCGTGTGAGGCCAAGACGCGCTGAATTCACGGGCGAAAGAGTGCACACTGATGGAAGACACAGCACGGCTCGTCCTGTTCACCCTTGTCTGGACGGCCGTCTGGGTCGCTCCGCTGCCTCGGCTTGGCAGATGGACGGAACTCGTTGCGGGGCTTGTCCCGTTCACGGCGTTTGGGCTACGGGTCTTCGCTGGGTTTTTCGTGGGCGTACCAAACGAGGACCCCGTTCGTTCGGCGGTGAGTCCCCTGCTCGCCTGGATCAACGGCAGGGCAGGGTTCCCACCGTATGCCTGGGTGTTGGATGCCACGATTGCACTGGGGCTGGTATGGCTTGCCTCCACGTTCGATATCCCTCGCCGATCCCGAATCGCCACGGTCGCGATCATGCCAGCGGTCGCCGTGCTGGCGTTGGTGAGCCTCAGGGCATATGGGCTGCCGATCGAGCGGTTGCTGGCGGCAAGCATCCCGGGGCCGCTCCTCGGCCTGGCGGCGGGCAGCATCATCGGGGGCGTCATTCGCTGGACGCCGTCGCCTCTTCCTGACGATCTCCGCAGGCGGGCGGCGGCCTTGGCTATGCTTACAGTGCCGACGCTAGTGGTAGTCGGCACTGGAGCATTACGGCTCATCTCAGGCCTACCGCCAGAGCATGCGTCGCAGGCTGAGTCGATCGTGGCCCTCGTGGTCGGTGCCGGTGCGGGGCTTGTCGGCTGGGCCTGGGGCGGCTTCCAGCGTTCACGGAGCCGATTCCTTTTCGCGATGGTGGTAGGAGTCTCGGCAGGTGCGGTGGTGGCACTCTACGCGTGACGAGGATGCCGCCGTGCGACGCTCATGGCTTTGATCCGCGTGGCCGCGACATGGAAGACCTGCTCACGCTGCGCGACAACGACCACAATCGCAGGGGCTCGAGCACCAAGCACGGCCACCAGAAGAGCACAAAGAGACCCACGAAGGGCTGCGCCAAGCCCTGAACGAAGCA
>CAYSPN010000406.1:0-5332 GCA_964432895.1 uncultured Candidatus Kuenenia sp. | reverse complement strand
GGACGGCGTGACACGAAGCAATGCCGCGCGGGCCGAGGAGAGTTCGAGCGCGGCAGCCGAACTCAACAGCCAGGCGCATCTCATGCAGGAAAGCGTCGATTTTCTGCGGTCGCTTGTCATCAGCGGCGGCCAGGCGGCCGGCCGTGACGCCCGCCCGACGGTTGCCGCCCTGCCTCGATTCGAAAAGACAGCGAGGGCGGCGACCAGGTCAGCGCTGCCGGCCCCGCAGGCGTCTGGGGTCCGGCCCGTGGTGCCGGCTCCCTCCGCCGTCCGCATCCCCATGCCGGGCGACGCGGCATTGCCGCGGGACGACGAAGACAAGAACTTCACAAACTTCTGACGATGCTGCCCTTCTCTGAACCGCCGCTGTCGTCCGCTGCGTATGCGTTTCTCGCAGACCTCGTCTATCAGCGGAGCCGCATCCGGCTGGGTGCTGACAAACAGGCGCTCGTGGCCGGTCGGCTCGGGCGACGGCTCCAGTCGATCGGCTGCGGGAGCTACGAGGAGTATTGCGGGCTGCTGCAGTCGGCCGAGGGCGAGGACGAGATCAGTGCGCTCGTCGACCTGATTTCGACCAACCACACCCACTTTTTCCGCGAGGCGGCCCACTTCGACATTCTGAGCGAGCGGGTGCTGCCGGTGCTCGCTGAACGGGCGGTGGCGACCGGCCGCGAGTTACGGATCTGGTGCGCGGCGGCGGCTTCGGGCGAGGAGGCCTATTCCCTCGCCATCGTGCTGGCCGAGTTCTGCCGGTCGCGGCCCGGCCTCGGTTGGCGGGTCTACGCGTCGGACATCTCCCGCCGCATGCTCGCCGCCTGCCGGCTGGGGATCTACGAATCGGACAAGGTCGATCTGCCCGACCCCGACCTGCTGGCCCGGCACTTCCAGCAGGGTATCGGCGATCGTGTTGGGTTTTACCGGGTGAAGCCGGAACTCCGCCGCCACATGACGACTGAATATGTGAATCTGTTTCAGGACAGCTATCCCGTGCCCCGCGGACTCGATGCCATTTTCTGTCGCAACGTCATGATCTACTTTGATGTGGAGTCGCGGCGGGTACTCGTCGAACGGCTCTTCGAGCAGCTAGCGCCTGGCGGGTATCTCTTCGTGGGCCATTCGGAGAGCCTGCTCGGCCTCGGCCATCGCTTCAAGGCCGTCCACCCCAGCGTCTACGTCCGGCCCTCCTGATAATCGACAGCGGTCGTAACGGAACACCAACGATGAATGCCACCGCCTCCCGCCGACTCCGCGTGCTCGTCGTCGACGACTCGGCGCTCGTCCGCAAGGCGATCACTGACAGCCTCAGCCGCGATCCGGAAATCGAGGTGGTGGGTTCGGCCTGCGACCCCTATGTCGCCCGTGAGAAGATCGTCCGGCTCAATCCCGACGTGCTGACGCTCGATCTGGAGATGCCACGGATGGACGGCCTCACCTTCCTGCGGATCCTGATGCAGCATCACCCGATGCCCGTGGTGGTGGTCAGCTCGTTGACGCAGGCGGGGTCGCAGGCGGCGATGGATGCGATGGAGGCTGGCGCGATGGACGTGCTGGCAAAGCCCGACGGCACGATGTCGATCGGGGCGCTCGGAGAACGGCTGGCCTACCATGTGAAGGCGGCGGTGGCGGCAAGCCGGTTCCGCCGGCCGACTGATCAGGAGCCGACTGCGGCAGTCGGCTCGCCGGTGCCGCTCTCCGTCCAGCCGGGTGCCATCGACAGCCGCCAACTGATCGTGCTCGGCTGCTCGACCGGCGGGCTCGAGGCCCTACGGACCGTCCTCGGGAGCCTGCCAGCTGGCCTGCCGCCGATCGCGGTTGTGCAGCACATCTCGGGACATTTTTCCAAGGTGGTGGCGGAGCGGCTCGACGCTGTCAGTGCGATCAATGTCTGTGAGGCGGAGGAGGGAGCGGCATTGCTGCCCGGCATGTGTGTGATCGCTCCGGGTGAACACCATCTGGCGATCGAACGGGCCGGGAGTGGGTTTCGCACGCGGCTGCTGCGGAGTCCGCCGGTTCATCACTGCCGGCCTGCCGTCGATGTGCTGTTTCGTTCGGCGGCGGAGGCGGCGGGTCGGCACGTGGTCGCCGCGCTGATGACCGGGATGGGCAGCGATGGTGCCATGGGCATGGAGGTCGTCCGCAAGGCCGGTGGCACAACGATCGCCGAGCATGAGAGCACGTGCATCGTCTACGGCATGCCGCGGGCGGCCATCGAACTGGGGGTCGTCGATCAGGTGGTGCCCCTGCCGCGGATCGCCGCGGCGATCGTGGCAGCGGCGTTGGCCAAGCCGTCGGCCAGACCCTAGGCCAGTCCCGCTGGACGACACGTCCTTTCTTTCTGAGGATGGTGGCATGCGAGACCATTCATCCACCGTCGCTTCCTCGTCGCTGCCACGCATCGGCTTCGTCGGCACCGGCATCATGGGCTGCAGCATGGCCGGCCATCTGCTCGCCGCCGGGCATGAGTTGCACGTCTTCAACCGCACTCGGCACAAGGCGGAGCCGCTCCTGGCAGCCGGCGCCGTGTGGCACGGCGATCCGGGAAGCGTGGCCGCAGCCAGCGACGTCGTCATCACGATGCTCGGGCTGCCGGCAGACGTGGAGAAGGTCTATTTCGGTGGCGTCGCGGCGGAGGCGCCGATCTTGTCGGCCGGCCTGCTCGGTCGTGGTCGTCCGGGAACGCTGTTCATTGACATGACGACGTCGAGTCCGTCACTTGCGGGCCGGATCGCCGCCGCGGCCGCGGCCCGCGATCTCGCCACGATCGACGCGCCGGTCTCCGGAGGCGACGTGGGGGCCAGGAATGCCACGCTCGTGATCATGGCCGGCGGCGACGCCGCAGCCTTTGCGCGGGCCCGGCCGGTGCTTGACCGCCTGGGCAAGTCGGTCACGCGTCTGGGGCCGGCTGGTGCCGGACAGCGATGCAAGCTTGCCAACCAGATCGCCGTCGCCGTCGGGATGGTGGCGTGGTGCGAGGCGCTGGCCCATGCGCGTGCCGGTGGGCTCGATCCGGCCGTGGTGCAGCAGGTGATCAGCGGCGGGGCAGCTGGGAGCTGGGCGCTCACGAATCTCGCCCCTCGCAGTCTCGCCGGCGACTTCACACCGGGATTTCTCGTCAGGCATCTGGTGAAGGACATCCGCATCGCCCGGACCTGCGCGGAAGAAAGCGGTATCGAACTCCCCGGGCTGGCGACGGCGGAACGGCTCTACGACGCCGTCATGGCCCGTGGCTGGGGCGACGACGGCACGCAGGCGCTATACCGCCTCTATGTCGAATAGCGCTGCATAGTGTGAATACGTCCAATTCCTATCCTGATCCGCCAAGGGCGGAGTCGTGTGGTAGCATCATCGGCCCGTCTTCGTGGGTCGATATGAGTCATCCAATGCCAGACCATCCAATGCCAGCGCTCGTCGGCCTCGACTGGGGCACATCATCCCTGCGGGCCTATCTCTACGGGGGCGACGGCACCGTGCTGGAACGCCGCGCGCGTCCCTGGGGCATCCAGCATCTGCCCGACGGGGGATATCCGGCGGCCTTCCGTGGGATTGCCGGTGACTGGCGCGAGCAGTGCCCCACGATTCCGGTGCTGGCGGCGGGCATGGTCGGCAGCCGGCAGGGCTGGCGCGAGGTGCCCTACGTCGCATGCCCCGCCGATCCCGACACGATCGCGGCGGGGATCGTGGCGTTTGATACCGAATGCGGCGTGCTGCATCTGGTGCCGGGAATCTCGCAAGCCGGTGACGCTCCCGATGTGATGCGCGGAGAGGAGGCGCAGATTGTGGGCGCGATCGTCCGCGAGCCAGCCCTGGCGAAGGATTCGTTGCTCGTGCTGCCCGGCACGCATTGCAAGTGGGCGCGGATTCAAGACGGCCGCGTTGTCCGGTTCACCACCTATCTGACTGGCGAACTGTTCGCGATGCTCCGCGACCACTCGATCATCGGCCGGCCAGCACGCGACGCTGCCAAAGAGGCTGCCAAGGATGCTGCAGCCACGATGCCTGTGTGTGGCGATGCTTTTGGTCGCGGCGCGGGCACCGCCCGTGACGGCGGCGCCGCCGGCATCGCGGGAAAGCTGTTCACGACCCGCAGCCTCTACCTGGCCGGAGACTTGCAGGTTTCCGAGACGCTCGACTATCTCTCGGGGCTTCTGATTGGAGAGGAACTCCGCAGCGTGCGTGCCGGCCTCGACAGCGACCGTTGGCCGCCATGCGTCCTCCTCGGAGAACCGTCGCTCTGCAGCCGCTATCGCGAGGCCCTCGCGGCGTTCGGCGCCACCGATGTCCGTTCGCTCGAGGACACCGGCCCTGTTGGGCTCTGGCAGATCGCCTTGGCCGCGGGGCTCGTGCCACGCTGAAATCCCGGCAACGCTTGAGTGTGCCGTGCGTGGCTCAGACCGACACGCCGCCGTCAGACTAAAATCCTCAGCATGCGGCGGAGTGGCTCGGCCGCACCCCAGAGGAGTTGGTCGCCGATCGTGAAGGCACCGACATACTCGGGTCCCATGGCCAGCGTCCGCACGCGGCCCACCGGGATCGTCAGGGTGCCGGTCACGGCCACGGGCGTGAGTTCGCGGAGCGTTGCCTCGCGAGTGTTGGGCACGAGCTTCACCCACTCGTTGTCGGCGGCGATCATCGCCTCGATGTCGGCCACGGGCACGGCCTTCTTCAGCTTGAAGGTCAGCGCCTGGCTGTGGCACCGCATGGCCCCCACCCGAACGCAGAAGCCGTCCACGGGCACTGCCGGCGTGCCGAAGCCCTCGCCCTGACCGAGGATCTTGTTGGTCTCGGCCATGCCCTTCCATTCCTCCTTCGACATGCCGTTGCCGAGGTCCTTGTCGATCCAGGGAATCAGCGAGCCGCCGAGGGGAACGCCGAAGTGGGCGGTCTCCGCACTGGTCAGACTGCGCTGCTTGGCGATCACGGCGCGGTCGATCTCGAGGATGGCGCTCTTCGGGTCGTTGAGAAAGTTCTTCACCTCCGCGTAGAGCGTGCCGTATTGCGTCAGCAATTCGCGCATGTGCTGGGCGCCGCCGCCCGAGGCGGCCTGATACGTCTGCGTGCTCATCCACTCCACGAGGCCCGCCTTGTAGAGTGCGCCCACCCCCATCAGCATGCAGCTCACGGTGCAGTTGCCGCCGATCCAGTTTTTCACGCCCTGCGCCAGGCCCCGCTCGATCACCGGCATGTTCACCGGGTCGAGAATGATCACGGCGTCGTTCTGCATGCGGAGCGTGGAGGCGGCGTCGATCCAGTGCCCCTGCCAGCCGGCGGCCCGCAGCTTGGGAAAGACCTCCGAGGTGTAGTCGCCTCCCTGCGCCGAGAGGATGACGTCGCA
>CAYSPN010000405.1:0-2061 GCA_964432895.1 uncultured Candidatus Kuenenia sp. | reverse complement strand
CGGCATCCCGAAGAATCCGGCAAACCCACAGGTTTCGACCAGCTTGCTCTGGGCCTCGAGGTGGCGTCGCAACACCTCGCTGCGAACATCGATGCAGAAGACCATCTGCAACGTGGGCCGTCTGGTCGCCGCCGGCTGTTTGTCCGTGGCAATGTCGGCCAGCAGGCTGCGGCGATGGCTGACCTCACCGGCAACCTGCATCAGGTAGCGTGCCAGCACAGCCGGCAGAGGGTCGGGCGGCTCGGGAGTTGTCGGCACCAGCCCCTCGGGCAGGTCTGTCAAACCGCTCGATTCAGCCAAGGCCACGTCACAGGCCAGTCGGATAGCCAGCAGCCCCGTCAGGTCGTCAGCAACCGATGGTGGTTCCTCGGCATGCCAGGCGAGATAGCGAATAAACGAGGCCCATCCGGCGACAGAAAAGAGTTCTGCCAGCAGAAATCGTTCGATGTGCGGCTCGGGAATAGCCAGCCTCGCCAGCAGGTCAGGGATTGCCTCGCGAGGATCATCCGGCAGCGCTGCGACCAGCTGCCGGAATCCACGGATCCCAAGTTCGTCGAGCCGGCGGCTCAGCTGCGCCCGCTGCCGCCACGCCTCGTAGAGCGGCAAGCTCAGCCAGGGACTCAGCCAGCTGGCCTGCCCTCGGTCGAAGTGGCCGGCACAGTGCCGGGAGATATCTGTGACGATGTGGCTGGTCCAGCGGGTACCGGTCCGTTCGTCGACCAGTTCCGACACGGTTCGGTAACGGCGTTCGGACCCAACCGCTGCCGGCTCGCCGTCGAGCAAGGCCCGGCAGGCTTCCACCGTGAGGCTGGCGAACCATTCGGGATGCTCCTCCCGGCACTCGGCCAGAGCGGTGTCGAGGTCGGCCGCCGTGATCGCCCCGGTGCTCAGTCGCTGTCGAAACCATTCGGCTGTTGGCAGAATGTCACAGACGCGAACATCGGCGAGTAACTGGCGAGCGACCAGAAAGGGGCGGTCGGCAAGGCCAAGAAACGGGTTGACTGCCACGTAGTCAGCCAATGGCCAGAGCGGCGGAATGACTGCCCCAACGGCTGCGAGATGCGGAGCCATTTCCTGGGGAGTCAGTCTGGTCGTAGCGGTTTCGCCGCTCGTTGTAACTCTGGTCATCAGCGGTGGGCCACCTTGGAAGACACGGGCTACGAGACGGCAGCCGGCTGGCCGTAGATCCAGCCGGTCAGCCGCCGGAAGGGAATGTCGAGATAAAAGCCATTGTTCGCATGCACGTAAAAGACCTGCACCCAGCCCATATGCGAAAAGTTCTGAATGAAGTTTTGCACGATGAAAATCGCCACAAAACTCGCCACCGCCACGGCATGCACCGCCCGATCGAGGAGCGATCGCTCCAGGGGCTGTCGCGACATCGTGGCGGCCAGCAGGCTGTCGATGATCTCGAAACTCGCGAAGTAGGCGAACGCCACCACCGCCGCCGCCGCAAACCCGAGGAGGGACAGGTTCCAGACCCGCGTGGCGAGGAAGGTGGAGAGCAGGTTGGTGAGAGCCAACAGCAGCACGAAGCCGAGGACGATCCCGCCCGGTTTTTCGGTGATCTTGATCCCAAAGCAGGCCAGGGTCAGCCCGAGGATCGCCACCGCCCCGGCGACGGCCAGGATGTCGGTGACGAGCACCGCGCGACCGCCGCGGGCGCGTGCCTGGGTCAGCTGTGTGCGGGCGGCTTGTTCCAGCACGCTTCCCGAGCTGAGAAAGGCATGGGCCTTGTAGAGCGAGTGCGCGACGATGTGCAGCAAAGCCGCGGAAAAGCCGCCGAGCCCGCACTGGAGCATCATGAAGCCCATCTGGGCAATCGTCGAAAAAGCAAGCGAACGCTTCACGCTCGTCTGCGAGAGCATCACGACGCCACCGAGGAGAGCGGTGATCGCGCCGATAATCGCCAGCAGGCTAAGAGCGGCGGGCGAGAGCACCAGCAGCGGGCTGAGCCGGATCACGAGAAACCCTCCGGCATTGATAATGCCAGCGTGCATCAGGGCGGAAACCGGCGTGGGCGCTTCCATCGTATCGGGCAGCCAGCTGTGAAACGGAAAC
>CAYSPN010000404.1:0-2795 GCA_964432895.1 uncultured Candidatus Kuenenia sp. | reverse complement strand
CGATCGTGCTGTTTGGCGTGATCGAGCAGGAGCGGTATGCCGCGGCGACGGTGCTCTTTCTCGTGGCGGCGTCGACCGACTGGGTCGATGGCTGGTGGGCGAGGCGGTTTCACCAGGTGAGCCGGCTGGGGAGAATCTTCGACCCGCTCGTCGACAAGGTGATCGTCTGTGGCGGCTTTATTCTGCTGGCGGCCCGGGGCGGTGCGTCGGCGATCCTGCCCTGGATGGCGGTGGTGGTCGTTGTGCGAGAACTGGTGGTCACGGCCGTCCGCGCGGAGATGGAACGCACCGGACACGATTTTTCGGCGGCGTTCTCCGGCAAGCTGAAGATGGTGCTGCAGTGCGCCGCCATCGCGCTGGAGCTCGTGGCGCGGGCCGCGCCAGACCAGTCGGTCGGTGGCGTGAGCGTGCGGACACTCGCCGTCGCGGCGGCCTGGGCGGCAGTGGCGTCGACGGTCTGGTCGGGCTTGGAATACCTGATCGCGGCCCGCGGCCTGCTTGCGAAGCCGGAAAGCGGTGATGGAGATCGCGGCTGATGGAGATCGAGATTCCTGACGTGGCCGGCGGCGGGGCTTCTGGCCAGGAGATGATGCTCGCTTGGGTGCTGGCCGCCTGCGGGTTCGGGGTCAGTCTGGCCGTGGCGTGGCTGATCGCGCGGCGGGCCCGTCGCGGACTGCCGGCAGTAGACACGCGGCCGCATGCTCCGGTTGCATGGAATGGCGCTGACGTTGCCGCTGCCGTGTTCTCGTTTCTCGGGTTTCAGGTGCTCGCCGCCGAGAGCATGCCGGCCGATGCGTCGCTGCAGCTGAGGCTGGCCACCGGCAGCATCGCCATGCTCGCCGCCACTGCTGTTTCCGCAACGCATCTGCTGCTGCGGGGCGCGGGCTGGCCGGCGCTTGGATTCGGCCTGGGCCGGCTCCGCGACGATGCCCGGCTGGCCCTGGCGGGGCTGCTGCTTTTGCTCGCGCCCCTCTTAGGCCTGGCGGCGGTGCTCGACCGGTTTGTGCCCTATCGCCATGCGATCGTCGATTTTCTCAATGCCCATCGCGACCCGTTATCGATCGGGCTGGTCGTCTTCGCGGCCGTGGTCGCCGCCCCGGTGGCCGAGGAGTTTCTGTTTCGACGGGTGCTGCAGGGTTGGCTCGAGGGCTGGCTCGAGCGATCGCTTGCCCCCGAGGAGCCGCGTTGGGGCGGGGCAGCGGCCATCGGGCTCTCGTCCCTGGCCTTCGCGGCGGCCCACGTGGGGCAGGGGATGGCATGGGCGCCGCTTTTTTTCTTTGGGCTCGTGGTCGGCTACCTTGCCCGGCAGACCGGCTCGATCGTGCCCGGGATCATCCTGCACGGACTGTTCAACGCCGTCAGCGTGGCCCTGGTGCTGTTGCAGGTGGCGAGACCCGAAGCCGCAGGGGGGGGCTGAGCGGGGGGGGATGGCCGAAAAGCCGGCCCAGTGTGACGGTCGTTGAATCCCGGTGCTCGCAGGAACCGATCTGGTTGAACAGGCCGGGGTTCGCGAGAATTCGGGCGAGCGGTGCAGGGACATGCCGCCGAGACGTCAGGGATGGGCTGTTGATGCGCCGTTCACTCACTACCCAACTCGTCGATCGGATCGCCTACGTGGCGGTCCGCGTGGCTATCTGCGTGGTGCAGTCGTTGCCGCGGAGCATGTGCGAGCGGTTCGCCCGCAGGGCGTCCAACTTCCTTGCGAACCGGGTGAAGATCCGGCGGCAGGTGGTCCGCGAGAATCTCCAGCAGGCTTTTCCCGAGTGGACGCCCGAGCAGGCCCGCGAGACGGCCCGCGGCATGTGGGAGCATCTGCTCCTGATGGTGATCGAGATCGCCCATTCCGAACGGGTGATCCGCAAGACCACCTGGCGGCGGCACCTTCGGATCCACGGCATGGAGCGGTTTCTGCGGGAACTCTGGGCCGACCGCCCAAAGGTGATTCTCTCCGGCCACTACGGCAACTTCGAGATGTCGGCCTTCGTTTTCGGGCTGTTCGGCTTTCGCATCTACTCGGTGGCCCGCGAACTCGACAACCCGCTGCTCGACCGGTTCGTGACGAAGTTTCGCGAGGCGCGTGGCCAGATCATTCTGCCCAAGAAGGGCAGCGCACCGGACGTGGCGCTCGTGCTCGAGAACAACGGCGTGATCGGACTGCTCGGCGATCAGGCGGCCGGACCCAAAGGCTGCTGGGTCGAATTCTTCGGCCGCCCGGCCAGCGTGCACAAGGCTATCGGCGTGTTCGCCCTCTCATCGTCGGCACCGATGCTGGTCTGCTCAGCCACGCGGCGACGGCGACTGTTCGACTACGATCTGCGCCTGGAAGGGGTTGCCGACCCGGCGGAGGGAGGTCCTGAGTCTGCCGACCTCAAATCGATTTCGCAGTGGTATACGTCGTTGCTCGAACAGGTGATCCGCCGCGCCCCTGCCCAATACTGGTGGGTGCATCGACGGTGGCGGGGAGGCCCTCCAAAAGCTACAGTGGCGCGGGCCGCCGCGTGATTCCCTCCCCCTGCCTCGCCTTGCGTCGATGTCGTTGATATGAGCGACTGGATCCCGATCGCCGATGTTGCCGAATGCCCGCCCGGCGCGAGCATTGAGCGATTGGCCCGCGACCGCATGGTGGCCATCGCCAACGTCGACGGTACGTTCCGCGCGATCGACGGTCTCTGTCCGCACCAGGGCGGTCCGCTCGGCACCGGAACGCTCTGTGGCACGACGCTGACCTGCCCCTGGCACGGCTGGCAGTTTGACGTGACCACGGGGCGCCACCGTTTCAGCGCCACCGTGCGGCA
>CAYSPN010000403.1:0-1547 GCA_964432895.1 uncultured Candidatus Kuenenia sp. | reverse complement strand
GTGATCCACGAGGGCGGCACGACCACCGACCACAAGGTCTCCATCTATTCGAAGCCCGACTGGTCGAAGGGCTACGACGTGGTCTTCCACAACGAGTGCTTCGCCGGCGTCAAGGATCCGGAGTTCCTCAAGCAGATCGTGGTCGAGCATGAGAAGGGCACGCCCGCCGTGCTGATGCACTGCGCAATGCACTGCTACCGGGCTGGCAACGACGACTGGTTCAAGTTCGTCGGCATCACGTCGCCCGGCCACGGCGCCCACTATGAATACACCGCCAACCTCATCGCCGAGCACCCGATCCTCACCGGGCTGCCCAAGGCATGGAATGTTCCGAAGGAGGAACTGTATTACTGCGACAAAGTGTGGGACACCGCCAAGCCGCTGGCCGAGGCGATGAGCCGGGAGCGGAAGGCCAACCAGACGGTCATCTGGACGAATCAATACGGCAAGGCCCGCGTCTTCGGCACCACGATCGGCCACTACACCCACACCGTCGAGACACCGGAGTTCCTCGACCTTGTGACCCGCGGCACGCTCTGGGCCGCCGGTAAACTGCAGGACGACGGCAAGCCGGTCGCCGAACTCGCCGTGGCGCCGGGCGAAGCCGCCGCGGCCTCGGGCTGGGCGGCCTCGGTGAAGCTGCCGGAAGCGGAGCAGTCCAAAGCAGTGAAGCTGTTCAATGGTCGTGACACCGAAGGCTGGGAGGGACATGTCGATCCCTACTGGTCGGTCGAGAATGGCGAGATCGTGGGCCGCAACACCGAGGCCAACGCGCCGAAGGTGAGCACCTACCTGCTCACGAAGAAGCCCTATCGCAATTTCCGGCTGCTCGTCGAGGGCAAGCTCGTGACGAGCGAGATGCACTCGGGCGTCGCCATCTGGGGCAAGAAGTTCGACAAGGACGGCGAGGCGTCGAGCTACCAGGGCCACCTCGTGATGTTTCCCTCGGGCTACGGGCTCTACGACCTCTACCGCCGCAATGGCATCAGCGGCGATCAGGACGGCCGGGCGAAGGCCGCCGGCAAGCAGCACGACTGGAACCAGATGGAGATCCTCGCCATCGGCAGCCGGATCCGGTTCGCCGTGAACGGCAAGGAAGTGCTCGACTGGACCGATCCCAAGCCGGAACTCTGCGAGGCAGGTCCGATCGGCCTGCAGCTGCACTCCAACAAGGTTCCGCAGGAGGTGCGGTTCCGAGGGCTCGTGCTCGTCGAGGATCCGCAGGACGTGCTCGTGACGGCCGGCCCGACGCCGTGATTGGAAAGCTTTGAAAAACGGGGCCCTCTTCATCCAAGCCCGCAGCGCAAGCAAGGGAAATGCGGCTCGCCTTACGGGGATGTGGGCGGAATCCCTCGCTTGCGCGTCGGGCTTGGATGGGAGTGGGGCGTGCATCTGCTATGATCCGACGAGCGATGGCAGGATTCCACACTGCGGAGGAGTTTGGGCGTGGCACGCGCGGCACTGGCACTCGAGGACGGCACGGTCTATTTCGGTGAGTCGTTTGGGGCCACTGGCACCGTTTCCGGTGAGGTCTGCTTCAACACCTC
>CAYSPN010000402.1:0-4267 GCA_964432895.1 uncultured Candidatus Kuenenia sp. | reverse complement strand
GGACCGATCCATGCGAAGCCCACTGCGATTCCGTCTGACACTCGTGCTTTTTGCCTGCATCCTCGGGGGATTCATGGCAGGCCGGTCGGTTGCCGCCGAGCCCACGCCACCGCGGGCGGGCATGGCGCAGCCCCGCAGCGGCACGACCAACCAATTCGGTTCAGGCACCATCACGCACCGTTCCGATGGCACGAGCAGCCAGACACGGCCCTTTGGCTCGGGTTCGATCACGACAGAGCGGGGGCGCGATGGGAAGACGGTCACGGGCCATACCCAGAGGTTTGGCAGTGGCACGATCACCCGGTGGTCTGATGGCACGACCACCGAGACCAGGCCGTTTGGTTCCGGCACGCTCACGACCGAGCGTGGCCGCAACGGCCAGACGGTCACTGGCCATACCCAGAAGTTCGGATGGGGCACGATTACGAACAGGTCGGATGGCTCGAGCAGCAGGAGCCAGCCGTTCGGGAGCGGCACGCTGCAGCGGGATCAGCCTGGCCGCAGTCAGGGCAACGGCGGCAGGAATTAAATGACTTCGGGATGCGTTCGGAACGCCGCGAGTGCCGACGTCAACAAAAAAAGCTGCCGCCCCGAGAGGGGGCGGCAGCCGTAGGAACCATTTGGTGGGCTGCATCAACGGCAGGCCCGTCGACTCGCCGCTATCGGCGCAGCCCTCCGGTACAGTCAGCTTGCGTCACTAGACCACCTCCTCTCGTTGAAGGAATCCCAGCCGTCGCGATCACTGCGAGATCGCCGCCGGGCTGTTTTCTCCCCAGCCGTCACCGGGGAACGATAGGTTGATTCTAGTCTCGCCGCCTCTACGCAGGAGTGGCGGGCGGCACCAAACGCGTCAGCCCCGAGAGAAACGCATATCTCTCGGGGCTGAACGCTATTCAGGTACCCCCACGGGGAGTCGAACCCCGGTTTTCGGACTGAGAACCCGACGTCCTGGGCCACTAGACGATGGGGGCGTGTATTGGCCTGGTCTGTACCAGTGGTTCTAGCAGTGTCGGATGGGGTGTCAAGCAGACTTGAACCGCCGCGTTTCTGCCGGAATTCCCGGCATTTGACCGGCCTGATTCAAGGCCGCGGCCGAAACAGCTCCGACCGGCGAGGCCGCGACCGCCCAATCACAAACCCGACCGCCAGCGCCGCCGCTGCCGCCCCCGCGAGGAGCCACGTCCGCCGCGACCGTTCCAGGCGTTCCGTTTCCAGCTCGTGCTGCTCCCGATCTGCGGCCTCCTGCAGATGACGCGTCGCATCCCGCAGCCGGGACGTCTGCGCCTGTGCGCGGGCCACCAGCGTGGGCGCCGCAACGCGGGGACCGCCGGCCGCGGCTCTCGACGGCTTCCAGTCTGCGACATCACCCTCCCAGGCCAACGGCAGCCGCCCATGACGCGAGCCCGCCGAGATCGCCAACTCCACCGCCTCGACAGCCTGCAGCAACTCTGTCGGCGATTCGCACCGCTCCTCCGGCCGCTTCGCGAGCAACTGCTCCACGATCCGTCCTAGCCCTGCCGGCAGCTCCGGCCGAAAGGCGGCCAGCGGCATCGGCTCCTCCCGCTGATGCGCCAGCGCCACAGCGAGCGAGGTGGCGCCTGTGAACGGTGGCTGGCCGGCGAGCAGGTGATAGACAGTGGCCCCCAGGGAATAGAGATCGCTCCGCCCGTCGACTGGCCTGCCCGCGGCCTGCTCCGGGCTCATGTAGAGCGGCGTGCCGAGCGCCATGCCCTGCTGCGTCAGTTCCAGATCGTCCTCGAGCACACGGGCCAGACCGAAATCGGCGACCTTCACCTCACCGGCCGGCGTCACGAGCAGGTTTTCAGGTTTGATGTCACGGTGCACGATCCCGGCCTGCGCCGATTTCGCGAGCGCCGAGCCGACCTGCGACAGCACACTGAGTGCCTGCAGCGGATCGAGCGGACCGCGGGCCAGCAGCCACGCCTTCAGCGTCGGACCGGCCACATACTCCTCCGCAAGGAAGTGGAGGCCGTCGATGCAGGCCACCTCGTGGATCTGCACGATGTTGCCGTGCACGAGTGCCGCTGCCGCGCGGGCCTCCTGCGAGAATCGCTCCACCGCGCCCGGATGCCGCGAGGCGTCGCTGCGGAGCACCTTCACGGCCACCTGCCGCCCCAGCGACTGCTGCTCGGCCAGATAGACATTCCCCATCGCGCCGCCCCCCAGCCGGCGCAGGATCCGGTAGCCTCCGAGATTTCGCCCGGAGAGGTCGTCTTGATGGGCGGCGGCAGACTCAGGCTGTGACATGTCCTTGAGTATCGACGCCGCCTGACCAACCGGCAAACCCCTTCCCTTCCCGATCAGGCACGCTGCACACTGGCTGCCACCGGATCACTCGTCGGCGTCGTGCCGGGAACCCGCCGTGCGGCGGCGGCCGCCAAAGAGGGTGCGCACTCCAAGAGCCGCCAGGGCGATGCCGCCGGCAGCTGACAGCATCGCCTGACCATTGGTGGTGACGTCGAAGATGGCTGCCAGTTCTTCCCTCGTAGGCAGGCTCATCGCGGACGGTGCCCATGCCGGCTGAGCGTGCGGCGGCGGCTGCAGAGCGGCGGTGACAGCCCCCGGCGCTCCAGATGAAACGGGCTGCAGCTGCTGGTCGGGGCCGTGGATGGTGGCCGCCGCCATCCTGATCCGCGAGGTCTGGTCGGCGCCGGCCGGCATCTGATCCATCGCCCGAGCGTCTGCGTAGGCGGCCGCCGCTGCGGCCGTAAAACCGCTCGAGCCCACGCTGGCCAGAAACGTGCGGAGCCTCGTCGAGCAGCTCCCGATCGTGCGACCGCTATTCTGACCGAAGAGCACGCCCGCGAGTTCGCCACGTTCGTTGAAGATAGGTCCACCCGAGTCACCCTGCCTGGCCCCGGCCGCGAGTTCCACGAACTCCTTCGGGTAGCCGGTGCCCGGCGAGAGATACTCGGTGCAGCGGCCTGTCTGGGCGCGATAAGGGCCGCGGCCGTAGCCGGCGATCGTGAGCAGGTCGCCGGGGGCGGGGGGTATGGCCGCGAGGGGAACGGGCGTCGCCGGTGGTTTCCAGATCACCAATGCCGCCAGGTCCCACGCCTCGTCCCAACGGACGACGGTGCCGGCGGTCTGAAACCCGTCGGGAAACTGCACGAGCACGGCCGACCGGCTGTCGCGGACCACATGCCAATTGGTGAGCACGATCGCCTGCTCGCGGTTGGCATCGACCAGCACGCCCGACCCAAGCGAGGCCCCGGCCTTCTCGGCCGCCACGATCCGCACCACCGCCGGGTGCGGAGTCTGCCCGCTGAGCAGGTAGTCGGAAAAGACTTCCGGCTCCCAGTTGGAGCTGTTGGGGGCCGGCTGCGGTGTGGCGTTAAAGCCCCATGGCACCTGGGCCTCTACCGGCAGGGCAGCCACGGCGAGCAGCCACGCCAACACGAAAAGGAACAGGTGCCAGCCACCAAATATCCCTTTTTCCATGGCTGCGTTCCGCAGACAGCTATCGCGATGTGCCGCGCGAGGACTGCCGACGCGTCTCCCGGTTGATGATCCGCTTGAGCAGTTCGCGTCGAAGACGCTCTCGCTCGCGGACCGATTCCGGCTCCGTGGGAACCGCGTTCGCCGGGGGGGAGAGAAGGCCATTCTGATGGCTGATCATGGGCAATGCTCCTGCCTGCTGGGCGGCGACCGGCCTTCGCCGCATCGCTTGGTATCGCCCAAGCCAAAGGGATCGCATCAAAAAAACGACCGCCCCTGCCGCGGCCGTTCTAACCGGCAGGGTTTCACAGTGGCAGTGCGGCCCACATTCCCTTGCTTGCGCTGCGGGCTTGGATGAGGAGGGAAAACACCGCCGCTCCATTCCCATGCAAGCCCGAAGCGCAGGCGAGGGACACGCCCCATTCCCATGCAAGCCCGAAGCGCAGGCGAGGGACACGCCCCATTCCCATGCAAGCCCGAAGCGCAAGCGAGGGACACGCAAGCTCTGCAGGGAAGCCTCTACCAGCCGTGCCGCATTGGCACAGCGGCCGCGGCGGTGGAGGGAACCACCGAAAACCCGGCGGCGCGGAGCTGGTCGTAGAGGGCGACCACGTGGTCGCGGTCGGAGGTCTCCACGGTCACTTCCACGCTCGTCACAAACACGTCGGGCCCGGAGAAGGCCCGGTCGTGCACGATCTCCTGCACGCTGGCGCCCGCCGCCGCGATCGCCGCGGTGAGCTTGGCGATGCCGCCGGGGCGATCGGTCACCTGCGTCGTAAACCGCCAGAGCCGGCCGTCGGCCGCCAGC
>CAYSPN010000401.1:0-2239 GCA_964432895.1 uncultured Candidatus Kuenenia sp. | reverse complement strand
CGCGATGCAGGAGGTCGACTGGACGGAGCAGCTGAAGACCTCCGACACGCTCCGGGTCGATGCCGCGATCCACGACACGTTTCTCACGCACTCGCTCTACGCCGCCCAGATCGTCAAGGATGCGATCGTCGACCAGCTCCGAACGCCCAGTGGCAAGCGGCCGAGCGTGCAGCTGCGCGGCGCGACGCTCCGACTGGGGCTGCATCTGGTGGGCGACACGGCGACGATCTTCCGCGATGCGGCCGGCCGGTCGCTCCACCAACGGGGCTGGCGGATGGGGGAGGTCGACGCGCCGCTCTCCGAAGTGCTGGCCGCCGGCATCCTTGGCATAGCGGGCTGGTGGCAGCCCGGCGAGCGTACGGTTGATGATGCGACACGCGAGCGTACAGTTGATGAAGCGACATGCGGGCGTACAGTTGATGAAGCGACATGCGGGCGATTACTAGACCCCATGTGCGGCTCCGGCACGCTCGTCATCGAGGCGGCCACGATCGCCGCACGCATCGCGCCGGGGCTCTATCGCGCGCGGCGGAAGGCTCATGGCTTCTCTAAGTTTCGCGACTGTGACCGCGGCCTGTTCGATCGTCTGGTGGCGGAACTCGAGGCCCGCGTACGGGAGCCGGCAGGGCATTTTCAGGCCAGCGATCTTGATCCCAACGCCGTGGCCGCGGCCAGAGCCTGTGCCGACGCGGCGGGCGTGGCATCGTGCATCACGATCGACGTGAAGCACTTCGAGCAGGCCAGGGCGGCGGGGGAGAGCGGGCTCGTGGTCACCAATCCTCCCTATGGAGAGCGGCTGCCGCTCCCTCGATCCGCCGCCTTCTTCAGGCGGTTTGGCGACTGGCTCGTGCAGCACTGCGGCGGCTGGCGGGCGGCCATCCTCGCGGCCGACACGCCCGCTGCTGGTCAGCTCGGCCTGCGTCCCACCTATCGCGTGCCACTCTCAAACGGCCCTATCGCGTGCCGGCTCCTGGAGGTGGAGATCAGAAGACGGCAAGAAGCGGCACAACCAACCGCCCATGCACCATATCCCCCGGGAGGCACAGGCACCCCTGATGCTGAGCGACGGGATCGGCGGAAGCTCGACGAGCATGGGAGCTTTCGCCCTGAGGAGGAAGGCAGCGCCGTCGTGGGTGAAGGCGACAGACCCCCGCGAGGAGACTTCTGCCGTCCCGGCGACAATCCGCCCAGCGAAACGTCTTCTCCCAGACACGCTCCGCTACCGCACCGGACCGGCCGCACGACCGACGATCAGATCGGCGACTTCCGCCGCCGGCTCGCCAAGCGGTTCAAACATCTTTCCAAGTGGGCACGCCGCCAAGGGATCGAGGCGTTTCGTGTCTACGACCGCGACATCCCCGAGATCCCGCTGGTGATCGACTGGTATGCCGGTTGGCTGCACGCCGCCGAGTATGAGCGGCCGCACGAACGCACCGACATCGAGCACGACGTCTGGCTCGACAAGATGATCGAGGCGGCGGCAGTGGAACTGGGAGTGCCGCCGATGCAGACCTTCCTGAAGGTCCGCCGCCGCCAGCGAGATGGTGGACAGTATGAAAAAGTAGACCAACGGCAGGCGGTGCTTGCCGTGAAGGAGGGGACTCTGTCGTTCGAGGTCAACCTGTCCGACTATCTCGACACGGGACTGTTCCTCGACCACCGGCAGACGCGTGCCATGGTCCGCGGCGAAGCCGAGGGGAAGCGGATGCTCAACCTCTTCTGCTACACGGGCAGCTTTTCCGTCTATGCCGCCGCGGGCGGGGCGAAGGAGACGGTGAGCGTCGATCTCTCGAACACCTATCTGGAGTGGACGCGGACGAACCTCGCGAAGAACGGCTTCAAGGATGCGGGCCGCCATCGGATCGTGCGGGACGAGGCCCGGGCCTTCCTCGAGCACCGGGCCCAACGCGGCGAGCCGCCGTTCGACCTGGTGGTGGTCGATCCGCCGACCTACTCGCGGTCGGCGAAGAGCGAGACGCCGTGGGATATCGAACACGACCATGCCGAACTCCTGGAACTGGTGGCGAAGAATCTCGTCAACGGCGGCATCGTCTATTTTTCGACCAACTTCCGCCGGTTTCATCTCGCCGAGGAACGTCTGTCGGCTCTCTACATCCTCCGCGAGATCACGAACCGCACGATTCCCGAGGACTTCCGGAACGAACGGATCCACCGAGCCTGGCGGCTTGTGAAACGGTAGCAAGTCGCCACATGGGGTGGCCCGTATTCCCTTGCTTGC
>CAYSPN010000400.1:0-1958 GCA_964432895.1 uncultured Candidatus Kuenenia sp. | reverse complement strand
CAGGATTTCCGGAGACTATCAAATCGTGTCCACGGCAGTGATGACTGATCACGCAGAACCGACAGCCCAGTGGCCGCGGCGCGCCGATGGCGGCACGCCGATCGCCCCCGCCGCGCCGCGACTGAGCCGCGGCCTCACGCTGCAGATCCTCGCCACGCACGTCGGCGGCACGCTCCTGCTGTGTGCGCTCGCGGCCAACCTGCTCTGGAAGCAGCCCTTCTTTGCCGCCCTGCCGGCGGCGGCAGCGGTGGCGCTGCTGGCAACGCCGCTGATCGCGGCGGCAACTCAGGACCTGCTCGCAGGCAAGGCGGGGATGAATGCACTCGTCGCGCTTGCCGTGATTGGAGCCGTCTCCAGCGGCAAGTATCAGGAGGCGGCCGCCGTCGCTTTCTTCATGATCGTCTCCTCGCTCATCGAGCGACGCACGGCGGCTGGAGCCGAGGCGAGCATCGAGTCGCTCATCCGCCTGGCCCCGACGAAGGCCAGCCGCATCGTGGGAGACCGGGAGGAACTCGTGGAGGCGACCGCGCTCTCCCCCGGCGACACCGTCCGCGTCCGGCCCGGTGACACGATTCCCGCCGACGGCGTCATCGCTCGCGGCGCAAGCACCGTGAACCAGGCGAGCATTACCGGCGAGTCGATCCCAGCCGAAAAAGCCCCTGGCGACGAGGTGTTTGGCAGCACCATTAACCTTACCGGCCTGATCGACGTCGCTGTGACGAAGGCGGGCGCCGACACGCTTCTGGGCCGCGTGAAGGACCTTATCCTGCAGGCCGAGCGGACGAAGACGCCCATCATGCGGCTGGTCGACCAGTATGCCGCCTGGTACACGCCGACGATTCTCATGCTCGTGGGGGTCGTGCTCTTCTTTGCGCTCAAGAGCGACCCCGACACCGCCTTCAACCGGGCGATCGCCATGCTCGTGATCGCCTGCCCAAGCGCCCTGATTCTGGCCACACCCACGGCGATGGTCGCCGCCCTGTCGGCTGCCGCCCGGCTCGGCGTCTTGGTGAAGAGCGTGGCCACGCTTGAAGCGGCCCGCAACCTGACGGCCATCGTCTTCGACAAGACCGGCACCGTGACCAGTGGCGTGCTTGCCGTCTCACGGCTTGCGCCCGCAGATGGCGTCCCGGCGGAGGACCTCTTGCGACTGGCGGCGGCAGCCGAGCAGAACAGCCGCCATCCGGTGGCCCGCGCGGTCACGGAGATGGGCCGGCGGGCGCGGGTCCCGCTGGCCGAGCCCAGCTCGTTTGAGGAGGTGCCAGGCCGCGGCGTGATTGCGACGTTCGCCGACGGCGACACCGTGTTGGTCGGCCGCGGCTCGTGGCTGGCCGAGGCAGTGCCCGCACCACACGTGATCGACCTGACCGCCCTCGAAGCCATGCAATCCTCTCCAGAGGCCGACGGCCTCTCCGTGCTCCACGTCGTCCACAACGGCCGATTGATCGGCTGGATCGGCCTCGAGGACAACGCCCGGCCTGAGGCGGCAGGCGCCGTCGACCGCCTCAAGGGCATGGGCATCTCCCGACTCGTGCTCCTTACCGGCGACCGCTCGAGTGTCGCCCGGCGTGTCGCGGAGCAGATGCACTTCGACGACTTCAAGGCAGAGGTGCTGCCGCACGAGAAGCTCGAAATGGTCGACGCGCTCAAGGCCGCCGGCCATCAGGTGGCGGTGATCGGCGACGGTGTCAACGATGCCCCGGCCCTCGCGGCCGGTGACGTGTCGATTGCGATGGGCGCCGCCGGCAGCGACGTCGCCATCCATTCGGCGAGCATCGCGCTGCTCAATAGCAACCTCAACCGCATCCCCTTCCTCATCGATCTGTCGCGCAAGACGATCGCCGTCATCCGCCAGAACATGGTCATCGGCGGGTTGTTCATCCTCGCCTTCTTGGCGCTCGCCGCGGCGGGCTATGTCTCCCCCGTGCTGGCGGCCCTGCTCCACGTCGTCAGCGGGC
>CAYSPN010000399.1:0-1773 GCA_964432895.1 uncultured Candidatus Kuenenia sp. | reverse complement strand
TTACGGACAGAACCAGCCGCGGGAGCGAATCACGGCCCGCATCATCGAGGCGATCGAGAATCCGCACGTGAGCGTGATCGGCCATCCCACCGGGCGGCTGCTCAATCGGCGTCCCCCGTACGACGTCGACATCGAGGCGGTTATCGCCGCCGCGGCGCGGACGGGAACGTTCCTGGAGATCAATGCCAACCCGTGGCGGCTCGATCTCCACGACATTCACGCGGCCGCCGCGAAAAAAGCAGGCGTGAAGATCGTGATCTCCACCGATGCGCACTCGACACGGGGACTCGACGTGATGCGGTGCGGCGTGCTGCAGGCCCGCCGCGCCGGCCTCGAGGCCGGCGACGTGGCCAACACCCGAACCCTCACCGGCCTCCGGAAACTGATGAAGCGGTGAGGCCGCTGTGGTCTGGCGGCGTGCCTCCCAGCGACATTTCCACTTCAGCTCGGGGCTGCCCATGCCCCGTCGCCGGACGTTCGCTACGGGCATCCTGCCCTTCGCTCACTCGATGCTGACTGCGCTCCGGCATCCTGCCTGCGCTGGTCAGCAACGCCGGCTCTCGGGACATGGGCAGCCCCTCGCGTCCCCCGGTGGGTCGGGGCGTGAGACATACGTTGGGAGCGTACTACCGTGGCTTCACGCACCGGAAGCCGATGTGGTTGCAGCCGCTGGAGGGCTCGCCCTTCCCGCGGGTGCCCACGATGTAGCGGGCGCAGTATTGCTCGGAGCAGAGAAAAGAGCCGCCACGCAGGACACGTTTCTTTTCATGCGGCTCCTGCGGATCGAAGCTGTCGGTCGGACCGGTCGGATTTCGCTGGGGCTTGCCCGCGGCGAGGGCCGTGGCATACGTGTCATGGCGATACCAATCGGAACACCACTCCCACACGTTTCCCGACATGTCGTGGAGTCCGTAGGCATTGGCGGGAAATCGTCCCACTGGCGCGACGGCTGCGTAGCCGTCAGCGGCGGTGTTCTCCACCGGAAACCGCCCCTGCCAGATGTTGACCATGAATCGGCCGCCCGGTCGGAATTCATTGCCCCACGGATACAGGTTGCCCATGAGTCCGCCGCGGGACGCGAATTCCCACTCAGCTTCCGTCGGAAGCCGTTTGGCGGCCCATGCCGCGAAGGCCGCCGCGTCTTCATAGGCTATCTGCACCACGGGATCGTCGCCGCGGCCATCGATTGAACTGTCAGGGCCGGTGGGATGCCGCCAGTCGGCCCCCGCAACGTAGTTCCACCAGACGTAATGATTGGTCAGCGGAATGGGATCGGAAGGGGGCGTGAAGACCAGCGAGCCTGGCACGAGGTTTTCGGGTGGTGCGCCAGGAAAATCCTCGGGTCGGGGCGGTCGCTCCGCCACCGTGACGTAGCCCGTTGCCGCGACGAACTCAGCGAAACTGTCGTTCGTCACCTCCGTGCGATCCATCCAAAAGCCATCGACATGCACGGGATGAATCGGACGCGCGTCGCGCATCGGATCGGGGCCGCCAAACGGCTGGCCGCGGGGATCGGCACAGCCCATGGAGAACTCGCCGCCGGGAATCCAGGCCATGCCGGCCGGCGACTCCCGTGGCGCCGACTGCGTCTCCGCTACGGTTGGCTGAAATCCACCGATGCCGGTCCGCAGTCTCCCGCCGGCACGGTCGAGAGCGAGCGAACTGATCGCCCATACCAGCGCCGCCGCCGCCAGGGCGATTCCGATCTGCACGGCCAGGGTAGGCACGCGGCGCGGGACCGTGCCGCGGGGGGAGGGCTTGTCGTGCGGTGGA
>CAYSPN010000398.1:0-3255 GCA_964432895.1 uncultured Candidatus Kuenenia sp. | reverse complement strand
CTCGAGCAGGTTCACCGTGCCGATGACGATGCTCTCGAAGGTCTCCACGGGCTGGTTGAAGGAGAGCCCAACCGACGTCTGACCGGCGAGGTTGTAGACCTCATCCGGCTGCGTGCGGGAGAGCACCTGCATCGTGGAGCGGAAGTCGACGAGCGACATCGACTCCACCTGCACGCGGTCGCGAATGCCCAGCCGGGTGAGCCCGTCGAAGCGGCTGGCCTGGGCGTCGCGGCTGGTGCCGACGACCGTGTAGCCGAGATCAAGCAGATGGGCCGCCAGATAACTACCATCCTGCCCGCCCATCCCGCAGATGAGGGCTTTTCGTGCGGACACAGGCTTCTGAATCGTCAGGGTGGACATGGCACCGTGGGTCATAGCAATTCCCAGGGGGGTGTCGGAAGGGCAGCTTGGACGTGAACTTGGCCGGAAAACCGTGCCGGTCAGGCAGCGGCCGGATCGAGAATGGAGCGGTAGACCCGCAGGTAGCCGCGGGCGGCGTTTTCCCAGGAAAACTCCGCGGCCCGTGCCCGGGCCGAGGCGGCAAAGGTCGGCACGCCCGCCACCGCCGCCATCCCGGCACGAAAGACGTTGGCCATGTGCTCGGCCCCGAAGGAATCCCAGTAGAAGCCGAGTGTTCCGCCCAGTTCCGGCAGGCTCGTGCGGCGGGACATGAACACCGGCTTGCCGCACTGCATCGCCTCGAGCACCGGAAAGCCAAACCCCTCGGTAAGCGACGGAAACACGAACGCCTCGCAGTGCTCGTAGAGCCACTGGCGGTCGCCATCGGACACTTGCCCAGTCATGAGCACGCGGTCGCCGAGATGCCGGGCGGCCACTTCGCGGCCGAGATGCTCGCCGTAGGGCGTCTCCCGTTTACCCGCGATGACGAGCGTGAGGTCGGGCAATGCCTCGATCAGCCCGAAGAGCGCGTGGAAATTTTTGTGCGGCAGGCAATTGCCGATCGAGAGGAGAAAGCGTCCTCGCGGTGCCCAGGCGGGAGCCACCACCGAGGCCGTTGGCGGAGCGGAGAGACCCGGGGCCACGACGTGCACCGGCTTGCCCCCGAGCCGCAGGTGGGCGGCGACGTCATCGGCCACGTAGCGGGAGTCGGTGACGATGGCCGTCGCCCGATCGACCTTCCGCTGCACGTCGGCCAGTTTGCGGGCGACGGCCCCGGGCCGATCCTTGTGCCGGTCGTCGTGGAGGAAGTTCAGGTCGTGGATCGTGAGCACGACGGGAACTTTGGGATCGAGCGGCAGATATTTGCTTGTCTGGTTCGTGACGTGCCAGAGGTCATAGCGGTGCCGCCGCTGGAACGGTGCAAGGAAAGGCCGGTAAAGGCTGGCGAAGGTCTCCTTCCGCCACGGGCTCACCTCGATCTGCTCGACACCCTCCGCCCGGAAGTGCCGGACCGTCTCCTGGGGCAGCGACTGCGGCAGGAAAAAGACTGGATCAAAAGACTGTTCGCCGAGCGCCAGGATGCTATCGGCCAAGTGCCGGCAGAACCGGCCCAGCCCGCAGTTGGCATGGCGAAGCTTCTCCAGGTCGAGCACGACACGGGGCCGGTCGGACCGAGGCTGCCGCGGTGCGACCGTGCGAGTGGTGAGCATGGGAGTGACGCCACAGGGCTGGAAAGGACCCAAGCAAATTCCCTCACTGGAAGGGACTGGCTTCTGGCCTGCCTTGGCTCTATCGGCCTCCGAAGGCCGCAAACTGAACGCGGACGGCAGCGTCGCCACGCTCTCCTCGAGGCTGGGAAGGCTGCGCAGGCGAGGGCATCTCGCGAGGCTCACGGCGGGTTTGGCGGCCCGAACGCTCGTGCGGTCTGGAACGATTATTCAAGTTCTGCGGACATACCTGTCGATTTCCACAGATGGTGTCGCTACAAGAAGAGGGAGTTACGACCCCCCCCACTGAGCGATCAGAAAATTTCGTCTGAGGGAATCTGGGAGTGAGCCCATGCTCGTCAGCCGCACGCACAAACTCGCCTTCGCGCACTACCCTAAGACTGCCGGCACGTCGCTGCAGCGGTGGTTCATCGATACGTGCCCCGACGCCGAACTGCTCGTGGAGGACAATCCGCACTACCCGGTCAGACCGAGCCTCCCGCTTCTGCGGCCCCCCGCGTTCCAGAGGCGGCTCGGACGATTCACCCATCGGTCCCTGAAGCTGCTGTCGCCCGCGCTCGCCGAACCATACAAGCCGCTGCATGCCTCCCTGCGTATCCTGGGCGTGATCCGGGATCCCTTCGAGATGCTCGTGTCGCTGTTCGAATTCTGGAAACGAGAGCCGGCCGTTGCCCAGACCACCGACGCGTTCATCGGCTGCCCGCAGCACCACACATTCCGTGATTTCATCGCCGCTGCCGTGATAGGCGGTCGCGTCCTCAGCTACGATGCGTTCTTTGACGTTGGCGGGCCGCTCTGGCGCAACACAACCTTGCTCGATTTCGATTCGCTGCAACCGGCGCTCCAGGCTTTCTGCGACATGAACGGTCTCGGCCATGCCCGTCCCCTGCCGGCGCTCAACCGATCGCCGGATCAAAGCCGTGACATGCAACGCTATATTGACGAGGCCGGACCGCTGATGGCCGACGTCCGCCGACACTTCCGCTGGTATTACGAGGTGGGCGTCCACCTCATGATCCGCGGCCATGCGCCCCTGCGAATGGCGGCCTGAACAGCCCAGCCCGGCCCACTCCGCCTTCGGGAAGAGCGGTTGCCGGGCGTCCTTTCGCAGAATATCGATCCCCGGCGACTATCCGGCGACTATGCGGCCCTCTCCGCCGCCAGCCCACGTTCTTCCGTGGATGACAGCCGGCGGCCGGTTTGCTTGCTTGCGAACCACTTCTTTAGACTTGCCAGCCGGCCTCCGGTGGTGTTGTGTTGGTCCGCTGCGATCCGAATCTCGCCGCGCACGTCCTTTTTCATGGGTCCCGTCATGCACGTTCCCTCGTTCCTCGCTCTGGCGTTCTTCCGTCGTCGCGTTTCTCTGGGCATCAGTGAGAGGGGCCGCTGCGTGCATCGCTCTGGCGACGGCGTTCACAGCCTGCCTGCCGATCGGCGCCGTGGCCGCGGCCTTGCGCAGTTCGAATCCCTCGAAGTCCGCCAGGCGTTGACCGTCAACGTCACCACGCTCAACGACGAGGGGCCCGGCTCGCTGCGGCAGGCGATTCTCGACATCAACACCGCCGCGAAGGCCGACACGATCAGCTTCAACAATCTGGGCGCCGGGACGATCGCCCTCAAGACGGCC
>CAYSPN010000397.1:0-3786 GCA_964432895.1 uncultured Candidatus Kuenenia sp. | reverse complement strand
CGACGACTTCAAGTCGCACCGCCGGCTCACGCCCGAGGGGCTGGCCACGAGGCTTTCTCTCTGGCTCTGGGACTCGCTGCCCGACGAGCAACTCCTCGCGGCCGCGCGGAGCGGGGCCCTCGACGAACCGGCCACGCTCTCCGCAGAGATGGACCGCATGATCGGCGATCCAAAGTTCGACCGCTTCGCGTCGCGGTTTCTCGAGCAGTGGCTCGATCTCCGCAAGCTCGACGACACGCAGCCCGACCGCCGGATGTATCCGGAATACCGGCACATCCTCCGCGCGAGCATGGCGGAGGAGTCGCGGGCCTTCTTCAAGGAACTCGTGAGCCGTGATCTTCCGGTGTCGAACATCGTCGCCAGCGAGTTCGCCATGCTGAATCGGACACTGGCCGATCATTATGGCATCCCCGGCGTGGAGGGCTGCGAGCTGCGGCGGGTGTCGCTGCCAGCACACGCGCTCCGCGGCGGGCTCATCACGCAGGCGAGCGTGCTCAAGGTGACGGCCAACGGCACCACCACATCGCCGGTGCCCCGTGGCGTGTTTTTCATGGAACGGATTCTCGGGGACACAATCCCGCCGCCGCCGGGGAGTGTGAAGGCGATCGATCCCGATACGAGAGGCGCGACGACGATCCGCGAGCAGTTGGCAAAGCACTCGAGCGATGCCTCGTGCGCCGCCTGCCACCGCACGATGGATCCGCCCGGCTTCGCGCTCGAGAGCTTCGACGTGATCGGTGGCCGACGGGATCGCTACCGCACGTTCGGTGGCGGCGATCCAGCCGGCGTCGAATTCGCCGCAGGCTGGAAGCCGGGCTATCGGCTCGGCAAGCCGGTCGATCCCAGTGGCCAGCTGGCCGACGGCCGAGCGTTTGCCGACATCGACGGCCTTCGCGGGCTCCTGCTCGCGGATTCCGACGCGCTCGCCCGATCGTTCGTGAAACAGATCCTTATGTACGCGACGGGCACCGATATCCACTATTCCGACCGCCGCGCGATCGAGCGGATCGTGGTGGCCTCGCGTGAGCACGGGCACGGGCTTCGCAGCCTGTTGTACGCGATCGCTGCCAGCCGATTGTTTCGCGGCAAGTGACGGTGGCGGGTTTGTATCTCCGTCATGTCATGCTGATACTATTGTGTCCCGATAACGCCCCTCGGGGTGTCCCTGCCGTATGAGGAGTTGCCACACATGAATCGCATATGTGTCTGGGGGAATCTGGTCGCGTTCTTCGGCCTGGGCTTGGCAACCGCAGGTGAGGCGACGCCCGATGCGCTCAAACTCCCCGACGACCTCACGGCCACGCTCTTCGCGGCCGAGCCCTTGCTTTCGAGCCCGTCTGACATCGATATCGACTTGCGAGGCCGCGTCTGGGTGTGCGAGGTGATGAACTACCGCGGCAAGAAGGAGACGAGAAAAGAGGGTGACCGGATCCTTGTGCTCGAAGACACCGACGGTGATGGCAAGGCCGATACGCAGACGGTGTTTCATCAGGGCCGTGACGTCGATAGCGCGCTTGGCATCTGTGTGATTGGCGAAGGACCGGGCCGCAAAGTGATCGTCTCCTGCGCCCCTGATGTCTTTATTTTCCACGATGACGACGGCGACCTGAAGGCCGACCGCAGGGAGTCGCTGTTCACGAAGACGGGCACGCCGCAGCACGATCATTCCGTGCATGCCTTCACCGTCGGCCCCGACGGTCGCTGGTATTTCAATTTCGGCAACACAGGCAGGGCGGTGCACGACAAGGACGGCAACCCGGTGATGGACCGGTTCGGCAACGTGGTGAACGATTCGGGCAAGCCGTACCGGCAGGGCATGGTCTTCCGTTGCAAGCCCGACGGGACGGACTTCGAAGTGCTTGGCCACAACTTCCGCAACAACTACGAGGTGGCCGTCGACTCTTTCGGCACACTCTGGCAGAGCGACAATGACGACGACGGCAACAAGGCCGTGCGGATCAACTGGGTGATGGAGTTTGGCAACTACGGCTATGGCGACGAGATGGGGGGCGGCTGGCAACTGCCGCGGGCGAACATTGAACCCGAAATTCCCAACCGCCACTGGCACCAGAACGATCCCGGTGTTGTACCGAACCTGCTCATCACGGGCGGCGGCTCGCCCTGCGGCATCTGCGTTTACGAGGGCAGCCTGTTGCCTGAGCGGTTTCGCGGGTCGCTCGTGCACTGTGATGCGGGGCCGAACGTCGTGCGGGCGTATCACGTGAAGCCGGCCGGCGCTGGCTACACTGCGACGACGGAAACGATCATCGATGGCTCGGCGGACCGGTGGTTTCGGCCGAGCGACGTCTGTGTGGCGCCCGATGGCTCGCTGATCGTGGCCGACTGGTACGATCCGGGCGTTGGCGGCCACGGTATGGGCGATACCGAGAAGGGCCGTCTCTATAGGATTGCGCCGCAGGGCTCCCGGTGGAGCGTGCCGGCGGTCGATTGCGGCACCGTCGCGGGCTGCGTGGCGGCGCTGGAGAGCCCGAACCTCTGCACTCGTGCGATGGCGCTCGAGCACCTGGCGAAGCAGCCACAGGAAGCCGCCGCGGCACTAGCGAAGGCGTTTGAGTCGGCCACCGATTCAAAACTCAGGGCCCGGCTTGCCTGGGCGGCGGGCATGCTGCCGGGGCAGGCCGAGGCCTGGGTCGCGCGGCTGGCCACCGACAAGGACGAGGCCTTCAGGATCATCGCTCTGCGGATGTGCCGGCTCACGAAGGGCGACGTGCTTGGCCTTGTGGAGAAGCTCGTCACGGATCCTTCCGTGGCTGTTCGTCGCGAGTGCGCGATTGCACTGAAGGGCCTTGCTGGCGAGCGGGCCGATCGGGCGTGGGCGGCGCTTGCCTCGCAGCACAAGGTCGGCGATCGCTGGGAACTCGAAGCCCTCGGTATCAGTGCCGATGGGGAGAAGGGCCTCTTGGCGGCAAACCTCTGGAACGGCCGGCTGGCGGCGTGGCTGGTGAAAATCGACAGCCAGTGGAAGACGCCGGCGGCGCGGGAGATCGTCTGGCGGAGCCGGGCGACTGCGTCTGCGGGGATGATCTGCGAACTGATCGGCGATCCGGCCACGTCCACGGCCGAGTCGCTGGCGCTCCTGCGGGCGCTCGACTTCCAGGGGCGGGCCCGCGTGGCTGAGGTTGCGCCACAGCTCGTGACAAAGCTCGGCGGGCCGGCGGAGAAATGCCAGGTGATCCTGCCCGCACTGGTCATGCACCTCGACCCGACCGCGGCCGCCGATCCTGAGCTGGCCAAACGGATCGACGAAGCAGTCGGTTTTGTGCCGCGAACGCAGAAGTTCATCGACATCGTGCAGCGGTTTGGGCTCAAGGAACGGCAGGACGATCTCGTGACGCTCGCTGCCGCCGAAGGCACGAGCGAGCAGTTGGCCGCGGCCGCGGCTGGTGCGGCGGTCGATGCTGGCCGGGAAGACCTCGTGAACGCCGTGCTGGACGGCGCGGATCCTGTCGCGGCCAGCCGTCTGCTCAACGCCCTGGGCATCCGGGGCACGGGCAAAACGACCATGCTCCTCAAGGGCATCCTTGCCGATGCCAAGTCGTCGCCGGAGCTGAAGTCTGCGGCGGTTCGTGCTCTGGCCCGATCGCAGCAGGGAGCGAAGGACCTTGTCGCCATGGCGAAGGCCGGTGAACTCTCTGGTGTCTTGCCGCAGGTGGCGGCCGTGGTGATTGCGTCGTGTCCTTCTGGCGATATCCGACAGTCGGCTGCTGACGTGCTGCCGATGCCGAAGGCCAAAGGGGGCGAAAAGCTGCCGCCGGTCGCCAAACT